>JAJZWN010000026.1 GCA_021846695.1 Thermoplasmata archaeon | reverse complement strand
AAGCTGGATACTCAGGTTCATGAATAAAAGTATAAAAATGTAGGTAATAAACTATAATTTGGAATCATAGCCCCTGTCACCTTATAATTTTCTTACCCTGTTCTTTACCCTCCTTATCAGTTTTGTTCCCCCCGGCATCATTTGTATGCTCATCTGTAATGGAATAACCTATAATTTGAAAATTATTAATGTTTATAACGGGGATGATGTCACATTTCCTCATACTGGGTTATGGCAATAGATCCAAGGTCCGCGCCGTTCTCCAGTGCCTTCACTATCTTTACAGGGCGTTTCATGGATTTCATTTCCTCCTTTACTGCAAGTCTTAAGGGTTTGAATAAATTATCGCCCTCCCTTGATATGCCTCCACCGATTATAATTGCATCAGGATCCAGCGCATTAATTATGTTCACAAGCCCCACTGCCAGGTAATATATAGTTTCCTCAACGATGAGCTGAGCGAACATATCACCTGATTCCTTGGCAGCGAATATCTCCTTGGCATCTATGTCTCCAGGATTCATATCAGAAAATATTGTAGAATTTTTTATGGCGCTGATATTCTCCACAACCCTTCTTGTTATCCCCCTGCCACTGGCAAGTGCCTCAAGGCATCCACGCCTGCCGCATCCACATAAAGGACCGTTGGGCAGTATAACCATATGCCCGAATTCTCCTGCCATTCCGTGTGACCCCTTATAAAGCCTGTTGTTTATGAAAATTCCCCCGCCGATGCCGGTGCTCAGCGTTATATATACAAAATTTGAATAGTTTTTTCCAGACCCATAAAGCTTTTCAGCAATTGTGGATGCTATTGCATCATTCTGGAGATAAACCGGAACCTTGAAATGATTCTTGAGTTCTTCAGTAATGTTATAATTCTTTAATCCGATTATATTGGGAGACGATATTATTATGCCCTTTTCAGAATCCACAGGCCCGGCGAATATTATGCCAATTTTTGAAATTTTATCAATATTTTTCTTCTCAATCAGGTCTTCGCCCATGGCAATCAACTGTTCTGTTATTCCTGTTTTACCATATTCCCTGGCTGTTCTCCGTACAATTTTTCCTATGATTTCTCCACTTTCATTTCCAATGACAGCTGAAATTTTGGTTCCCCCCACATCATATCCAAGTATGTACATTATCTCTGTATTTACAGAAAAGATATAAAGATAGTCCAGAATCAAATCTTTTTTACTATCAGGGTAAGTCCCCTGCGTTCAATTATTATTACCCGGTCATTTCTGTTGACCGGAACACCGATGTTCAGTGCCCTCCACTGTACACCCTCTATTGCAACAAAGCCCTTGCCATCTGTTCCCATGTCTGTCTTAACCTCTGCGCTGTGCCCTATAAGCGACTCAATTCCGGTATAATGTTCCCTTATCTGCGATTTCAATATCCTGCTTATATAAACTACCATTAGTATTCCCAGCAGGATGATGGCAATCGATGTTAGGTAAAATCCCTCACCATAGGGGTCCGGGGAGTATCCAGGGTTGTTTGTCCCGTATGAAGACCCGAGAAAATAAACGCCCGCAATACCTGAGATCAAACCCAGTAATAGGGCCACACCGTGATTGGTTTCAAATTCTACGAATATAAGTATTCCTGCCAGAAGGAGCAGAATAAGCCCGATAATGGATGCGTCTATGAGGGCCGCCCCGACAATTCCAAGGATTATCAGGGCAACTCCCAGCACTGAAAGTACTACCGTACCATGATAAAGATCAAAAAATACCGCTATTATTCCTGTAAGTATCAGAAGACCTGCAGTGAACGGGCTTCCCAGAAATCCAAGGAAGTTTTCATATACGCTCTCCTCCCTGTAGTGTATACTGTATGAACTGAGGCCCATTTCTGCAATAAACCCGCTGAGGCTCTGGGACTTTCCGTTTGCCACATTATCTGCAAGGGCAGCAGAGGAATCATATACAGTATTGTCTGTAACCATTTCCATGGCATATGTACCATTTCTACCATGAGATGACGCTAATGCAGACATTGTATTTCCCATGCGCAGGGTATCAGAATTTTCCTCTCCCTGTGATCCACCTATGATGTAGGGTCTGGCCCGGCCGATTGATGATCCTTTGGCCATGTAAATTCCATCTGTATCCATGGCTACATATGAACCTGCATTTACAGCAGAGGCATCCGGTCCGATGTAGGCATAAACCTTTATTCCAGAATTTTCAGTGGAATTTATGCATTTATCAATTTCAAGTGCACTATTCAGCATTCCAGATCCTGCATTTATGTTGATTATAACCGCTCTAACAGAGGAATTGCTTAAACCGGCCAGGTCTGCTTTAACCATGCTGTATGTTCCAGGGTCTACAGACCCGGTTAAATTTATGACCAGAACCTCCCTGCTGGAGGCTTCATTATGTATAACAGCCGGGTCATGCTGCAACAGTGGTGCAGCAACCATTATAAGTGTTATCCCGATTAATAATAGCAAAAGAAGAACCCTGGCATTTTTCATCAATCATAAAACCTAAATGGATAGTTATAGTTTGCTAAAAAAAACTTAAAGAATTTAATAATAGATAAATATACCATAAGGATGAGAACTTATATTGCCGATACAGAAACACTGGATGATGGGAAGGAGGTTACGCTACAGGGCTGGATTCAGGAGCTAAGGAAGATAAAAAACCTGATGTTTATTATTGTCCGGGACAGTACCGGCCAGATTCAGGTAACCGTGAAAAAAGGCAGCATTACAAATTATGATGAGCTATATGAAATAACAAGGGAGTCAGTTATTTCTGTCCATGGTATACTGAACAAAAAGAGTGTGAGCAGGTCAGGAACTGAAATTCTGGCTACAGGTGTAGAAATACTTTCTATTGCGGACACACCTCTCCCTCTGGGAGTTATCGACAGGGTATCAGCAGATTTCGATACTAGGCTGAATAACCGTTTCCTGGATTTAAGGAAGCCTGAACATCTTGTTATATTCAAATTTGAAAGCCAGCTTTTATTCGGCATAAGGGAGTATATGAACAGGGAAAATTTCATAGAGGTGCATACTCCAAAAATAGTAGGGGCGGCCACTGAAGGGGGTGCAGACCTGTTCCGTGTAGAGTATTTCGAAAAGCAGGCATATCTGAACCAGTCACCGCAGCTCTACAAGGAAATACTTATAGGGTCAGGATTTGATAAGGTGTTTGAGGTCGGTCCTGCATTCAGGGCGGAAAAAGAGAATACAGTCAGGCACCTCAACGAATTTACCTCTATAGATATGGAAGCGGCATTTATTGATGACAGAAAGGCAATGGAATACCTGGAGCGGGCCATATCGTATGCTGTTAACAGAACCATTGATGTCATGGGTGCTGAACTTGAAAGATCTGGATACCACGTGAGCAGGCTTGATCCGCCATTCCCGAGAATAACATATGAAGAGGCATTGGGATACCTCAATGATCATGGTCTGAAACTCTCCTTTGGTGATGATTTTTCCCCTGAGGCAAACAAAATACTGGCACAAAAATTCAATGGTTTTTATTTTATTACAGGATGGCCTTCTGCCATGAGGCCATTTTATACGCACCCTGATACCAATCCGGAAATAACGAAATCATTTGACCTGCAGCTGAACGATATAGAGGTAACTTCAGGTGCACAGAGGGTGCATAATTACAGGATGCTGGAAGAAAACTTTATGAAAAAAGGGCTCAATAAAAACGACTTTGAATTTTACGAAAAGGCATTTAAATATGGAATGCCACCGCATGCCGGATGGGGGCTTGGCCTCGAACGGCTTGTGATGAACCTCCTCGGTTTAAACAATGTCAGAGAATCGACATTATTTCCTAGAGACAGGACCAGACTTTCTCCCTGAATTATTTTTATCTTCTCTCCATATATCTTTTTCTAATTCTTCATAGCTGGCTTCTTCATCTAATTCATCCTTTCCTTTCTTTCTGTATAGTGACATTAGAAAGACCAAATTATGCATTATAAAAACAGTATATAAAGTTTTTGAATTAATATTTCGACAATTTCATCAATAATATGTACGAAATCGAAACATTATACTGAGATATTCTATAAATAATCGAAAAATTGAGGTACATCCACATTCCCGGGCATATACTGAGTATATTGAAATTATTTGTACCGCATAAATATTATTGCCAGGTTAATAAAAACCATAATATTTCCCTTTAGCGTGCATTATTGGCGTAATAACCATTAAAAATAAAATAAACCATTAATAACTCCGTAAGAAGTTAAAATGATATATAGAGATAGATCTGTTATTTCTGGAGAGCACCTCTCTGCCTGTTAAGTATCACTATTGTAGGGGTTATCCTGTATTTTGATTTTGATATTCTTTCTATTGATATTATTGCTGATTTTTTCTCTGTGTTTGCAAAGAATTTGTTGATTTCTCTTGACAGGCTCCTGTTGATGATTAACTCGACATATATAGGGTTGCCAAGGCTGTAATATGTTGCGATTACCGAACCCTCCACCACGTTCTCTATGTCCGACCTCTCTATTTCGAAATCATATTTTTCTCCAACTTCTATTTTCAAGTCTCTTACCTTATATGATATAAAAAAGAGAACTATATAACCTTTTCTAATGTCTTTTCATGTCAAATTAAATATATATTTAATATGAAAAAATTATTTATTTCAAAAATTATAATAAAAATAAATAAATGTAAAATTTATAAGGAAATAAAATATTTCAAGCCAGAAGTTTTATGAATAATATAATTATTTAAATTTTAATATTTTTATCAATAGAAGTGGCATGCATGTTAGTTCTTATCAAGATATACAAAATAATTTCCAACATCATATGGTTTGAGGTCTATTATCTCCCTTACTTTGAAATCCTTGATTTCTCTTACTGCAGAATTGATAATGCTTCTATCGGTTCTGTTAGACGCTATTGCCCTGGCCTTTATAATTAACATCGCTTTTTTGGTAGTTGAAAATATTTTTGCATTTTCATTGAAAATATGTACCTGGTTCCTCTGTGCAATATCCTGGTATATGATATCAGGATTCCCCACAAAAAACTGATATTTCTCGGGCATATTTGCATCCTCCAGTATAGGAAAGATATTATTCCTTCTTCTTGCAAGATCGTACAGCTTGACAAACGAATCATATGAGAATTCAACTGCAAATACACTGCCCCTGTATGAAATATCTGCAACGTGGCTTACCGTGGTGCCTGTTGATGCCCCGAGATAGAGCACTGACGAATTCTCTTCTATAGGCATGCTTGAAAATCCCTTAAGTATGGCAGCGGCTAACTTGCTTCTTCTGGGATTCCATTCTCTGAAATACACATTTCCCGATCTTCTGATCTTCTCTCCATATACTGATTGGTTATATGCGGTTGCCGTATAAATCCTGTTTTTATCCATTAGAATTCTATTATTCTGTATTTTCAGTGGATGGTTATGCTTCTTCATAGCTCTTTATAGTCAATAAAAATATATAACTTCCCAAAAAGATCATAGAGTAGCTCCAAATATTTTTTATACTTCAATTTGCATACAATTACCATGAAGAAAAGAGAAAAGAAATTAGTGGCAGTTTTGGTCATTATTATAGTCATATTGATTGCCTACGGTATAATCCCGCTTGCAATTGCAGCCAGCCCGGGATCAATGCATAGCGGCAACACATATTATGTGTATGGAACTGTGGACCACAGGTTTGAATACGATAATACAAGTGTTGTACAGATCAGCGATTCCGGCCAGTACTTCTATATAACCTTTAATGGGTCAGCACCGGCAGTTGGAACCCACATACTTGCACATGGTAAATACAATAACGGGTTTTTAGGGAAGACTATCAGTGCAACCAGTGTTTATCCCTGGTATTATTCACTGTAATTTCCCCGGGAAAGACCTAAGATTATTTTTAAATTATTCAAATATAAATTTATCATACAATTTCTCACATTGATTCAAATATTTCTAACTCTTAAACTGTAAGCCTCCAGCGTTCGCCATGGGAGGATGCCATTTGGATAAAATCTATATTTCAGATAGGCATATATTATTATGAACTGTGAAATGTGCGGAGAACCAAGCGATAAATTAATCAAGGTACGCATTTCAGGTGCCATACTTAATGTATGCCCAAAATGTGCAAAATTTGGAGATCCAGTTGAGGAGAAGAAACTCAATAAAATAAGTGAAAGCATAACAATAAAATTTCCTGAGAAGAAAGTCAATGTGGTAACATATAAGAAACCATTTAAAAAGCCAGCACCTGCGAAGAAGCCTGCAAGAAAAGAAAATGTTGAGGATTTTGATGTTGTTGAGGATTATGCAGAATTAATAAAAAATAGGCGGGAGGCAATGAATATGACCCAGGATGACCTGGCCAAGAAAATATTTGAGCGTAAAAACGTTCTTTCTAATATAGAACGTGGGGAGCTGCTTCCGGATATAGGCACGGCGAGAAAATTGGAAAAGGTGCTCAATATAAAACTCCTGGAAAAAAATTGACCTTAAAAGCAGGATACTGGCCAAAACCGTGGAAAAGAAGTTACATTTAATATATATGTAAATAATTAACTTTGATGTATTACGGTTTAATCATATCTCCGGCATTACATAAGGTTCTGTTTTTAATCTTGCTTTCTGTGCATGTGCTTTCTGCAATTACCTTTGTAGGCGGGTCAATATTTATATGGCTGATTTTATGGCCAGAATCCTATAAGATGAATGATGATAAGCTCCGAACCAGGCTACTGGGGTTTGTTGGCCACCGTTTTGCATTCTGGACAAACTTAACGCTGGGGCTGTTGATTCTTACAGGGCTTCTGATGACCTATAAATATATTTTAAATCCGTCCATGTACCTCAGCAGTACCGGTGGCAAAATTTTGCTGGTGGCTGAAATAATCATAGTTATTATGATTATTATCATGTATGGAAACAACTTATATCATGGAAAGCTCATAGTGAGGCTTAATGAACAGGGCAAATTTGATGAGGTCAAAAAAATCAGGAAAGTTACACACATATATTCAATGATTACAATGGTCCTTCTAATTGTTATAGTAATTATGATGGTGGCTTTGAGCATCTATTCTTAAAAATATACCGTTCATCTTTATCCAGTTAAAACAATAAAAATACAGATAGGCATATTTTAAATAAAAATATAAGGAATAAACTCTGTGGATAGTATAAATTTATCTAGCAGAGGCAGCTACTCTTTCAATTTCCTCTTTCTTGCTTATTGCAAATGAATTTGCATCATTTCTTGCTGCAAGCATAATTTCGCTTGCAAGGCATTCTTCTATGTGTGTTTTGTGCTTGAAAGATGCCTTTGTTGCTCCACGGGCTATATTCCTGAGGGCTTCGTCAAGTCTTCTGGAAGGTGAGACATCAACTGATTTCGGAACGGCAATTCCACCATACTTCAATCTGGTAACCTCCTCTCTGGGGGCAGAGTTTTCTATGGCAGCCACAAGAATCTGAACAGGATTCTGTTTTGTTTTTGTTGCTATTATATCAAAAGCCTCGCTTAGAACCCTGTATGCAGAGTACTTCTTTCCTGTCCATTTCTCTGTTCTCATAAGATTGTTGAGCAACCTTTCAATGGTATTAATATTCCTTTTTCCAGAAAGGTAGTTTGAAAATCTGCCGCCTGTATCAAGGTTAAGGTAAGATGTGAGATTTATATATGTTGCAAGTCCCTGATCCTTTATCTGTATTCCTGAAATGTCATATTTATTCATTATTAACTGATCCATATTATCACCTTACTGTTTTCTCCTTTCTTCCACGTACAAGCTCATTCAGGGAAATGCCATTTACCTTAATTACCTTGTATCTGACTCCAGGGATATCTCCCTTACTTCTTCCCATCCTTCCGCCTATGCCTTCAACCATTACCTCGTCATGTTCATCTATATAGTTTATAGCACCATCGCCCGGTGCAAAGGCAGATAACTGCCTGCCGTTCTTTATTAACTGTATTTTGACGCATTTCCTGATTCCGGAGTTAGGCTGCTTTGCCTCTATACCGACTTTTTCTATAACTATGCCCTTAGCCTGTGGTGATCCCTCGAGAGGATCGCTCTTTCTTCTTAAATCGAGCATTCTCCTCTTGTAATCTCTATCCGACCACGCATAATGTTTTCTTGCTTTCATTAATTTTTTTCCTGCATTCATACCATTGGGCACTATATCACCTTGAATTTGAAATTATTTTGATAACGTCATTATTTAATAATTTATAATCTTTTCCTATTACTCTCTGGGTTCGGCCATTCACCGCACGGATAAAGTTTTTTCCGATGTCTGTGTGTATTCTGTAAGCCAGATCCAGGGCAGTATCGCCCTCCTTCATAAGATACGCATCAGGTAAAACGTTTCCATTCTTGTCCGTCCACCTGGTTTCATCAAGAACCGGGTATACCACAATATAGCCAAGGGATTTTATAATTTCAGTCAGGACATCGTAAAAACGTTTTACTGTATTCCCATTTATCCGATCCATGATGCCATTAATCACTGTTTTCTGTGCCTCTCCGGATTTGTCTGTAAATGAAAATCCATTGCCCTCAGGCCTAATATATCCATTTTTGAATGCCTTTTCCAGAACAAGTTCATACTGTGCAGAAATAAAGTATATTCTACCTCTGCCAGTTCCAATAGACTCAAGTTCTCCGTCCGTTACCATGTCAGCCTTATTTCCTATATTAAATACAGGTTTGGCGTATTTCAGTATCGCCTCAGAGAATCTCTGTATGTCCTCATCTGTCCAGTGAATAAGCTTCTCAGGGAATTTCTCTCTGGTCATGATCAGGATCATTTCCTTTTCATTTATCCCGAAAGTTGCAGCCTTCTGGAGCATTTTCACCTCCAGGCGATCCGGGCTGTTATCTTCCTTTCTTGCGAATTTCTGCCAGTCCTTTGATACTTTCCCGTTCATCCATTTTATTATCTCACTATATACAAAATCGATGTCCTGACCCGGGTCGTGTCTCTGCTCTGCAGGGTTGCCCTCAACATCTGTCATGCCGGATGCATCAAACAGGTTGATAATGATATCAGCGTCCCTGATATTGTCAAGGAATTCATTGCCCATGCCCTTTCCTTCACTTGCTCCTTCAATTAATCCCGGCACATCAATTATCTCCACAGGAATATATCTGATTCCATCTATGCATTTCCCCTCTCTGGGATTGCATCTGGAATGTATCTCATTTTCCGGGCATTTATCCTTTATAAAAGAAATTCCAACATTCGGTTTGATTGTGGTAAATGGATAATTTGCTATATCAACATAAATTGAGGTAATTGCAGAAAATAATGTTGATTTCCCCGCATTTGGCTTTCCGATTAAACCTATCTTCAGCATCAGGATTCAACTTCCCGCATATCGTATCCCTTCGGGCAGGTTAATTTGCCTTTTATTTTCTTGACCACAATTTTTTTGTTTCCCTTCATGTTTAGGAGGTTACATTTTTCAATGTTAGGACATGTAAGGTAATCGCACTTCATGCTCCGCAACTCTATGGAGGACCCTTCCATAAGCCTTTTTCCGTTCTGTATATTGTAAGTATCAGGTACTTCCTCAACATCAATAGTTGATACCTTGTTTTTATTGTATACAAAACATGGATTGATCTGCTCCTTTACATTTATTATGCGGTATGACTTTCCAGGTTCCAGGTTAAAGCATACATTTTTTATCCTGCACTCATCACATTTTCCAGATAATGGTCCTCTGAATGTAAACACTAAATCTTTTCTGGCTAAATCAACGCCTATTAAACTTATTTTGTTCAATTTGATCACGTTCCTTAAAATTAAATTGTTTATTAAAGTTATCATTTAACAGGAGCATCATACCATCTGAAATATATCTACTACAAATCATTATGTCAAATTTTCGTAGCCAGAGTTTTTCTGAATATTCAGTAAGCTTATATCACTCCTGTTGTTTTCAGGGCATTCTTTGAAACGCCCTCACTTAAATCTGTTTCCCCCAGTATTGTGTACCTCTGTGGGCGCAATCTGTGGGCTATGGAAAGTGCCTTTATGGCAGTATCATCTGATATCCCATAGTCAGCAGCCCTGGTTGAAACGCCTATCTTTTTATATGTATCATAAAGCATTTTCCAGTCCCCACCGTGAAGGTACATTGATGCCAGGGATCCCATGGCTACCTGCTCCCCATGCATTGCCGTTCCACTTCCCAGAATCTCCAGGGCGTGGGCAAACAGGTGTTCACTTCCACTTGCCGGCCTTGATGAACCTGCTATCGCCATGGCCGTACCGGAGGCAAGTATCTGCTTGGTTATCAGCCATATGCTTGATTCCAGCCCAGGCTGTATCATATTTGCATTTTCTATCAGGTCCCTGGATGAATACTCTGATATCACTGCAGCAGTGGTGCTGAAAGATTCCCCCTTGATCCTGTTTGCCATTTTCCAGTCCATTACAGCTGTTATATTGGCAATAACATCAGATGCACCGGATGCAGCAAATCTGTAAGGTGCCCTGACCATAATTTTAGTATCTGCCACTATGGAAGAAGGCATGGCTGCCTCAATTGACAAGAACGACTTTCCATCATAAATGGAAGCTCTGGGCGATGCAATACCATCATGACTGGGGGCAGTCGGCACACTGATAAAGGGCACGTCCAGATCATATGCAAGTTTTTTACCCATATCTATTTTGGAACCTCCACCTACGCTGATTACAATGCCTACCTTGATGCCTGCAATTTCCTCTCTTGCCTTTTTTATGGCATCCATGGTTGCATTTCCAGCCATAAGGAGGTAGTATTCAAGCCCCTGCAGTTTATCTATAACAGCCTCACCTGCTATTTTATAAGTTTTCTCCCCTGATACTATTAAAACAGTTCCTGATTTTAAATTTTTTTCCACAACATGGCGTATATTCTGTATTGCGTCATGGCCAATGTAAACATCATTGGGGAAATGCATGGCCCTGATTTTATTGAATTCCATTGCCTTATGATATTCATTTAGAATATAAATTTACGTATTAAAAAATATATGTATGCCATTATAATTATTTTTAAGCCCTAAATTTAGCAACAGGAAAGGTTTATATATGTCAGACAATTAATATTATTATGAACAGGTACAGCATATTTTTCCTCTCCGGACTGGCTATTGTTGTTATTACATACCTGTTTATTTTCATGCTTCCAGGAAACCGGCTTTCCCAGTATTTTCAATCAGATTATTACTCAGGTGCGATACCCAGAATATTCCCTGTATTTTTAATATTCGGTGACGTGTTTGTTGTAACCGGCCTCCTTTTCCCGGATAGGGGCATGAGAAGAAACAGAACTATGCTTATGGTGTCAGCTGCTATTTTTATTATCGCCGGTTCCGCCATGGCATTATTATTACACGTTTCTCCAGTAAATACAGCAGAGTACAATGGAATCAGATCTGGATACCTCATAGTAGAGGGGCTCTCAATTTTATTTTTCACGCTGGTACTTTCATATTATAAAACAGCTGATACAAAAAATACTGATATTGATACATACGGCATCCATGACAGATAAAACAATAAAAATAAGAGGGGATACTATATATACAAAAATGGATATAGAAAAAGAATTGCGATCATTTGAAAGGTTCATGATCACCGAAAGAAAAAGCTTTTACACAATAAAAGAGTATAAGTTTCTCATTTCGGGATTTCTTTCATACTGCAATAAGGACATTTTTTCCATCAATTTTGAGGATATCGAAAATTACAAGAATTTTATAGTTACAGAAAAAAACTACTCCAAGGCATCGCAGTACCTTGCCATGAAGGCATTGAAACTTTATTACAAATTCAAAAATACTGAAATTCCGCCAAATCTTGTGCCTCCAAGGAGATCACAGAAAATGCCAGTTTATCTGAATCAGAGGGATGCAGGGATACTCCTTAACGGTTCAAGCTCCACAAGGGACAGGGCTATCATATCTGTTTTTCTGTATACCGGCCTCAGGGTCAGCGAACTTGTCAATCTCGAGATAGGAGACGCAGATTTTGAGGAAAATATAATATATGTTCACGCTGGAAAGGGGGACAAGGATAGAATTGTGGTCATGCCCGATATTTGCAAGGAACAAATAAAGGATTATATAAAGGAACGGATAAAAATAAGGTCAAACAACAACTATCTGTTCCTGTCAAACAAGAAAACTAAATTCAATACAAGCACCGTTGAGAGAATGGTCAAACGTGTTGCAGAAAAGTCCGGCATAACCAAAAAGGTTACTCCGCATGTACTCAGGCACACCTTTGCAACCTCCATATTGAGAAACGGCGGGGACATAAGATTTATACAGCAGATTCTAGGGCATTCAAGCCTGGCCACAACACAGATTTACACGCATATCGATGACAGCACCCTCAAGGAAATGTACTCGCAGCATATGCCGAAGTATTAATTTTCCCTTTTTATTAAATATTCAAGAAGAAAATCAAGCATATCAATAATTTCTCTGCTGCCATGGATCTTTTTCAGTGACGTACGTGCAATACTATTATAATCATCAATTTTCTTTTTTGTGTAGTCCAGTGAACCTGAATCTATTACCACCTTACGGAGCTTCTGGAAATCTGAGTCGCTGATATTGCCATCATTTAGGCACCTGTCAATAAATTTGCGCGTTTCACTATCTGAATTCTCATATGCCCTGATCATTAAGAGTGTTTTTTTGCCCTCGTTTACATCACTTTTTATGGATTTTCCAGTCTTTTCTTCCTCGCCGAAAAGTCCCAGAAGATCGTCATAAAGCTGGAATGCTATCCCTGCACTTTTCCCGAATTCCCTTATTTCATTCAGATACTGTTTATTTCCTGAAAGAAGCGCACCCATAAGCATTGGGCCCTGTATGGTATACCTGGCAGTTTTGAGAAAATGGAGCTTTAAAAGCCTGTCCTCACTGTATACATCCTCCAGCGCTGAATATATATCAAGAATCTGGCCCTTACCAGTATCCTCTATAATTTTTGAAAATTCGAAATCTGCATCAAGCAGGTTATTTACCGGAAATCCAGAACGTAGAAGGGCCTCATGTGAAAATGTATCAATTAAATCCCCTGCGCTTATTGCTATATTTTCCGCTATCCTCTCCATGCCATCACGTTTCAATGAATTCTCAACAGCCCTGTGAAAACTTGGTTTCCCCCTGCGCATATCGCTCTGATCCATTATATCATCATGGATTAAAAGAAAAGATTGTGCCATTTCTATAGAAATTGATGCATTAATTATCCTATCATCTATTTCAGAAAACAGGCTGTAACCCATTATCAGGAGTATGGGCCGTACCCGCTTTCCTCCATTCATTGTAAATTCCCTCAATTTTAATATGATATCCCTAATTATTTCATTATCACATTCATTCAGTTTGAATTTGAAGTAATCCTCAAGCTTTTGATTAATTTTTTCCCTGAGGTCGCCCAGCTGCTTTTTATAATTGTCTATATCTGTCAATTTAGATGGTAATGGGTTGAATTATTATTAACTTTTTTCATGTTTATTTCCACTTAATGTTAATATATTCCTTTTATATACGATACAATATGGCGGGAAATTATGTATATAAGAAGGATGATGAAGCAGACGATTATAATGAGAGGGGAATATCATATTTCAATGTAACCCAGTACTCAGATGCAATCAGGGAGTTTACCAAGGCAATTAATTTAATAAAAACAGATCCGGATTATTATATTAACAGGGCACTGGCATATTATTCCATGAGAATGTACAATGACGCAATTAAAGACTGCCAGAAGGCTATAGAGCTCAGCAGTGATCGCGGGGATTACCACAATACACTGGGGTCAATATACGATGATATGAACAAGCTGGAAGATGCAATGCATGAGTTTGATGCCGCAATAAAAATAGAGGATGATGTGCCAGATTATTATTACAATAGGGGAAATGTTTACTGGAAAATGGGAGAACACGACCTGGCACTGGAGGATTATAATAAGGCAGTTTACCTGAATTCCTCTGATCCGGTATTTCTTTATAAGAGGTCACAGATATTTACCCAGCTGAAAAGGTATGAGGATGCACTTGGTGACATCGAGGATTGCCTGAAATTGGCCAGAAATCCACAGTATTACATTGACCAGGCACATATATACCTCTTAATGGGCAGAAAGGATAAGGCACTTGAAGTAGTAACCAGCGCCCTGAAATCCACTCCAGAGGACATCTCATTGAAGTCACTCAAGTCTGAAATTGAGAACCAAAAATAATATTTTTTAACCATCAAGCGGGGCACCTATCCTTAGAGAGATGATGTCACTACGCAAAAATTGGTAACGGTTTAATATCAATATTTTATATTATGCCATGAAAGTTATAGAGTTTTCAAAGCCAGGGATAGAGAATGTCCATGTGGCGGACAGAAACCTTGAGGGGAGCGGCATAAAGGTCAGGGTTGTCAAGGCAGGGCTCAACCCACTTGACTACAATCTTATTGACGGAAAGGTTGTATATAATGTGAATCCAATGCCACACATACCAGGTTCGGAAGTTATGGGTATTGCCATGGAGGATGGGAAATCCATAAAGAAGGGTGACAGGGTTATAGTATACAACAGAATTTTTGATGACAGCTGTGATATGTGTTATTCCGGCAATGAGCATCTTTGCTATAACGGTGGCATATGGGGAGTGATTTCCAATGGCGGTTATTCAGAATTCATAAGAATCGGAGAACAGAACCTGTTCAGGGTTCCCGACACTATGGATGATAATACTGCGGTAAGTGTGGGAATAGGTGCATTAACATCCTACAGAGCATTGAAACTTGCATCTCCACTTGTCAATGAAAAAATACTGGTATACGGTGCTGGCAATACAGGAATATTCACAGTCCAGATAGCAAAACAAATGGGTCTCCATGTTTATGTATACTCCAGAAACAGGAGCCTTGAATCTTCTGGTATAACTGTATTTGATTCAGTTCCAGAAGATTTCCGTGCAGATATAATAATAAATCCTCTCGGAGGGAAACTCTTCAGCGAGTCCATGAATCATCTGAAGAGAGGGGGCAGGATAGTTACATACGGGGTTCTCACAGGAAAAATTGCAGATACAGACATAGCTAATATATACACAAATGAATTGAAGATTATTGGGTCCACCGGCGGCACCCGGAAGGATTTATCAGAACTGCTATCCCTTATGGATGCCAGGCATTTTGATCTTCCGGTCTATAAAGAATTCAGTCTATGGGATATAAAGGAGGCACTTCATGCATTCAGGGACCGGATCAATGGTAGAATAGTCCTTAACCTATAAGGACTTCAATTTT
This sequence comes from Thermoplasmata archaeon, assembly GCA_021846695.1. The sequence continues at coordinate 1,569 of JAJZWN010000026.1, read as the reverse complement.
TTAATGCTGTCTTCAATATTATTACGGAAAATATATGAGGCGGATACCAGTATTTCAGCACCAGCTTCACGTGCCAGTTTTCCGGTATCTGCGTTGATGCCCCCATCTATCTCTATTCTTGCACCGTAATTATTTTCATCTATAAACTTTCTTAACTCTCTTACCTTTTCAAGCGACTTTTCAATAAATTTTTGCCCCGAAAATCCTGGATATACAGACATAATAAGGACAATTTCAGATGTTGGCACAAATTTATAAATTTTCTTTATGTCCGTATCAGGATTGATTACTATGCCATGGCGTATATTTTCATCCTCCAGTTTCTTGAGGAAATCGCCCACCTCAATGGGTGTTTCATAATGAATAAGCAGGACATCACATCCCGCGTCAACAAATGATTTATAATACCTGTCAGGCCTTTCAATCATTAAATGGCAGTCAAGGCGCAGATCAGTTGCCCTTCTCACTGCAGAAACCATATCAGGGCCCATTGTTATGTTGTTAACAAAATGCCCATCCATAACATCCAGGTGAAAGGACCCGGCACCCGCTGCCTGGCATTCTTTTACCTGATTTCCCAGTTCCAGCAGGTTGCTTGAAATGATAGAAGGAGATACTTCTGTATTTTTCATGCTCTCCAATCATGAACATGGATTTATTTTTTTTTATAAATTATTTTAAAGGAATTAAAAAGAACTGATCAGTACGGCGCATATGATTTTGGCATGAACTTTTCTGCAAAGTTTCCGTAAATGCATATACATTCAATAAGAAGAGCCATTTGTAGGACTAGCCGCATATGGACTATGTTGTAGACTTGCCGTTCCTGAAATATTATGCATTGCTATGCAGATACTTCTTGCAGTCGCTGGAATTCTCAATAACTACATGATCTGGATGGTACAGGTAATTATTCTTCATGGAATGCCAGGAGGAACTGCCACTCACGGCAAACGGGGTACCGCACAGGCATAATCCCCTGACAGAAATAGACAATGATGACAGCCTATCCCTGTTAAAGGTTACACCACAGTTAATGCATTTTGATTCCTTCCAGATTGGGTGCCTTAATTTACCACCGCATACAGGACATTCAGAAGAAGTCCCCTCTGGATTTACGTATAATGTTCTATTTTTGGATTTATAATCAATAAGTTTCTGGAACAATCTATATGGCCATCTGTTGATATCTGTCCTGAACCTTTTGGATTTATTATTATTGTTTTTATTATTATTCTTATTATTTTCTCCATTGATGGCTTTACTGTCTTTATTATTATTCTTATATTTTTTATTATCGTTATTACTCTTATTTTTCTTCTTTCCCTCCTTCTTTTTTATATCTGTCAGATCCTCGAACACAAAGGTCTTATCACTGTTATCATTGACAATTTCAGTTGTCAGTTTGGAGTTTATCCATTACAGTGTTCTTCTGCCTGTGGCCTGCCTCCATTAATTTCCTGTCCCTTTTGGCAGGATTCTTTATATGCTTCTGTATCTTTGTCCTCTTCCTTGCATAGTCCCTCTGCGTCTTTGCTATATGGGATGTGTTTATGGTATTTGTTTCAA
>JAJZWN010000142.1 GCA_021846695.1 Thermoplasmata archaeon | reverse complement strand
TTTCAACAGTGGAGTATTTGTCAAATACTGATGTTGTGAATGAACCTGATCTAATATCCGGCTTATCAAGAATTAATTCTCCATCCACTGTATTCAACTTCCTCTTCTTATAGCCATTCCTGTAACCATTTCTTTCATTATTCCTCTCGTATTTATCAGCCTTTAACTGTTCAATGGCCTCCTCATCCATTACATTGTTTAAGAACCATGTAATCAACTCTTTCTTTCCTTCTTTTCTATCTTCAACGAAAAGCTTTATTAATTCTTCTATACTTATTAATTGACTCTTTGCTTGTGTCATTTTTATCACTTTAATTTTGACATTGCAAAGAGTCATTTTAAATTTACAGTAAAACAATTACATTATCTATTTTATCTTTTTATTCTTTAATTTCACATTTTGTTTAACCATATCTATGCTATAATATCTATATAAGAACTAGAAAGGATGGTAGAGAGATGATTTATATATAACACAATCTTTCTAACGTCCTTGTGGGAAATCATGATCTCATTGCCTTTAAGGCCTTACCATGAATAGAATATCCAGATGTCACGATCTCGCAACGAGCGTGGAAAATGTGGGATGGCACTCCTTTAAATATTTCCATTAAACAACGATTTTTATTTATAAATAATGATATTGATGCTGTTGGGATGCTAATATTTTCTTATTTCCAGGAAAAGCCTATTTCGTCCACCAAAGTCGTCAATAAATACCCTATAATCCTCTAGTCCTGAGAGCTCCATCAATTTTTTCATGCTGCCTCTGGTATGATTATAACTTGGCATTGCATTATATCCATCGATCGTGTTTGCCTCTATCAGTTTACTTGACCTATGATTTCTCACTTCAATGAGACCCATCCCCTCTTTTTTGAGTACTCTATAGATTTCCAATATTGCACTAACCTGTTCATCTTCCAGCACAAGCTCGCTGAAAGCATTCCACATGCAGATAACAGCATCAAATGAGTTGTCATCATAAGGCAAGTTTGTCATATCTCCGACTCTGAATTCAATATTGAGATTCTTTTTCTTTGTCTCTTCCTTTGCTTTTTCAATAAATATTGGAGTTATGTCTATTCCTTCCATCTTGTATCCCATCTCGGCCAGAGGAATAGTAAGTCTGCCATATCCACATGCCAGATCCAGGATCTTCCAATCTTTTCTCAGTAATCGCACAATATAAGACAACTCTTCCTTCGAGCGCTCATTATTCTTTTTATGAGATAGCCAGTCAACTCCTCGCTCTGAATAGAATTCTTTGGAAGTTTTTTGCATTATAATTCTAAAGCATTGATCTATTTAAAATCTCTCTATATTCGAACCGACTTCTTGCTCTTTATCAACTAAACATGCCATTACTGTTTCAGGGTCTCCGATTTATCTCTTGCATCGATTATAGATAGTTTAATGTTGGTAAATATTAGATTTGGGACGTCTATTTATACGCCAATAATGTATTGGGATAAATTCAAGAACACTTGACATGATTATTGGAACTCCGATATTCAATATATATACCAATAACGAAGGTTGTGCAATTGTATGTAAAATTACAAGTGGATAATAAAAGAAAAATAAATAATAAAAAAGAGGTAAAAAGTTTAGAAGTGTCCACATACCGAAAGTTCCCCTTTGTATTTTTCCACTAATTCTGTTCCGGTAATACTGTAAATAAGATCCCCCGTCAACAATAAAATATGAAACAAAATACGCAGGTAAAATTCCTGCTATATAATTGTACATAAAAGAGACGTTTTGACTTGTACCTAGGTGTATCAATTGATATATCACTATGGAAAATGATAATATGCTTATAACTACAAATATAATTGTATATAGTTTTAATTTTTTTATTTTTTTCCTATTCATTGATACTTTTAATTCCATATTAATCACCATGGTGGATTTATGTTAGGCCATACTGAAGCGTGTGGTACTATGCTTTCAGACCATTCTAATGTGTTCGTGTCTATAATAACTTTAAGCATTATTTTCCCTGCTTTCCCTTACAATCCGCACAAAATATTCGTCAGAAAGTTCATTTTCCCTCCAGAACTGATTGAAATATTGATCGCCATTTTCTTTTTTTAAGGCCGATTTTTTAGTAAATTTAGGATATTTGTCATATATATATCCTATTAGGTCCTGAATATTCATGCGATTAAATTTCTCTTTTACCTGTATTATTTTTCTTTTTTCATCATTATCTGTAGAATTCCATAATTCCGAGACATATTTAAAGCCATGAACTGTTAACATTATCCCTGAATTATCAGTTATGAGTCCCGCATTAATACCAGAATCAAGGTCCATGGACAACCTTTTTGAAAAAGGTCCGTAATAAAGAGGGACAAAGTAATATTTCTCTGTTTTTTCATCAAATGGACATCTTTTTTGTAGTAGAAAAATTTCTTTCTGTAAATGTGTTTTTGTCGGAACTGGCTCATTATCGTTCATAGATATGCCACGTGAAAAAATTAAGAGATATAAGATTTTATTCAAATTTTCCATTACCATATACTACCCTGACCTATTTTAAATTTTAGCATTTATATTTTGATTCATTGACTTAACTTTACATCCATGTTATTTTCCTTGATCACAGAATACTATTTATCAATGTTTTCCAAAGATTATGGTGTGGGTGCACTAATCTTTAATCATGCTTTCCATTACAATATTACCGCATTCTTTCTCTTCGGCATGAATAGATTACGTTGCCTATATTACTGCCTGACACCTCCATATCTGGTTATTTCTCATGATTGAATTCAGGAACAGAAACCGTGCAGGGAATAT
>JAJZWN010000025.1 GCA_021846695.1 Thermoplasmata archaeon | reverse complement strand
GGCACTTGGGGCTGAAGTTGTTCTTGTACCGCAGCAGCCGGGAGAAGGACCGGATGTTGTATCACGGAAGGATAATGAAGCTGTTGAGAAGAAAACAGATGAATTGACAGAGGAGCTCCACGCCTACAGGCCGAACCAGTACATAAACCCTGTAAATTACCTAATCCATGAATACACAACTGGAAGTGAAATTATAAAGCAATCTGATGGAAACATAGATGCCTTTGTTGCCTTTGTTGGCACCGGTGGAACATTTGTAGGAATATCAAGTGCACTTAAAAAATTCCGCAAAGATATAAAATGTTACCCGGTTGAACCTGATTCGGCACAGTTTTTAGCAGGAAAGCAGGTTATAACAACCAGGCATAAAATTCAGGGTGGCGGGCATGCGGTGAAACCACCATACTGGGATGAATCACTTGTTGATGGATATCTCAGTGTAACCGATGATGAGGCTATTGATACAGCAAGGCATCTTGCATCAAAGGAAGGCATATTTCCAGGTTTTTCCGGCGGCGCAAATGTTGCTGCTGCCATGAAGCTTGATAAAACAATGGATCGTGGTTCAATTGTTGTAACGGTACTGCCTGACAGCGGATTGAAATACCTTTCCTCCGACCTCTATAAATTTTAATTTTTTTATAAATATTTATTCTTCGGCCGCATGAAAATCCATGTCTGTAATTTTTCTGAATATTTCTTCCCCCTTTTCAGGATCAAGATTATATATCATGTGGAAGAACAATGTTTTCTTTTCAGGGTTCTGTTCAATCAGATTCACCAGATAATCTACAGCCTTATCCCTGGATTCAACTGCAAGCTCCCGTGAATCGGAATCCTTTCCGGCATTTTTATGTATATTTTCCAGGTTTGAAAGGAACTCATCTGCTACTTCCACATGCACAGGGCATACGTTTAGATGGATAGTTGAGGGTAATCCAAGTTTCAGGTTTGAAGGCTGGATCTGTGGATACCATCCCTTTTCAATCATATTTACTCCTGTGGTAAATATGCTATTGTTGTTGTCCTGGAATGCGAAGATGGTTGCATCCGGTTTTCCTGTAATTTCATAGCCAATATTTTCTATTCCTTTTGTCAGTGTTTTATATGCAGATAATGTTTTTGAAGCCAGATCAGTATATCCTTTATACCCGAGATAGTTCATAATTGACCATGTGCCTGCTAAAGGCCCTGCAGATTTTGTTGCCTGCATCCCTGCGTTTGACATGGGATAGCCTGGCCACTTTGCGTTTACATAGATCTGGTGCTTTCTAAGTTCCTCATTTTTATACATAATAACAGATGAACCCTTAGGAGTAAACCCGTATTTGTGCAGATCGACGGAAATGGATGATACACCAGGAAGGGTGAAATCAAAATCCTGGACATTGTGGCCAAGCCTTTTAAGAAATGGAAGAATCATTCCACCAACACAGGCATCAACATGCAGCCATAAATTATTTTCAAGGGCAATATCTGATAATTCCTTAACAGGGTCAATTGTACCATATGGGAAAGAAGGTGCTGAACCAACTATCATTGCTGTATTTTCTGTAATTGCTTTTCTCATGAGTTCCGGGTCAGCCAGATAATGTTCATCAACAGGCAGGCGTATTTCCTTAAGCCCCAGGTATTCAACAGCCTTGCTGAATGATGGATGTGCCGTTACAGGCAATATTACCTCAGGAACACCGTGATGCTTTTCAAAAAATCTATCTCTTGCAGCTTTCATTGCCAGAATAATACTCTCCGTTCCACCGGTGGTAAATGTCCCGGCGCTTCCTTCTTTGCCATGCAACAATGAAGCCATCATGGCTATTACATCATTTTCAAGTTTCAATGTACTGGGAAATGCATGGTAATCCATTCCATTCCTGTTTGAAAATTTCAGGAAAATATCCTGGAGTTTATTTAATTCATCTATTCCCGGGTCATAGAAATATGTAAATAATCTTCCCCTGCTATTTTTTATATCATTTTTTCCAAGTTCATCAAGCGTTTCATGGATTTTCTGTATGTCCATGCCATTCTCCGGAAACTGTTTTAACATAATTTAATATCCGTGCAAAGTTTAAAATATTTTCCGGCAAAGTTTATTTATTATAAGGCTTGAGCCGTTTTCCCGCAGATAATATTATTTTCTCAGCAAGGATGCGGTCTGAATCTATCAATGGCAGTTCTGTATCCTCCCTATTCAGTATAACAGGTATTTCAGTGCATGCCATAATAATAGAATCCGAGCCATTATCTTCAAGTTCTTTAACCACTGGCTTCAAGGTAGCCTTTGCCCTGGAAATCTCTCCAAGTTTCACCAGCTTCACCGCTTGCATTACTGTATCCTCCTGTTCCGGAATTATGGCAGAGATACCGGCTTCTTCCAGATTTTTAATGTAAAGCCTGGATTTGATAGTTGCAGTAGTTGCCAGAAATCCTGGATGTTTGTATCCAGAGTCTAGTATAGCTTTTACTGTAAGGTCAACCATATTTAGCAGATTGACACCTGCTTTAAACTCACTGAACCATATATGTGCCGTATTGCAGGGTATAGCTATTGTTGTTATGCCGTTCCTTTCAAGAAAATCTATGCCTTTGTTTATGGCATCCACCGGGCTTTTGGTACCGTTGAAATAAGCACCTATCCTGTCAGGAATCGCCGGATCGCTGTAAAGTATGTATCTTACATGTTCCTGGTCATTCGCTGCATCTGTCAATTCAGTAATTCGGTCCAGAAACTGGTTTGTTGCCTTTGGGCCCATGCCACCTATAATGCCAATATTTATTTCCATGAATCTCAATATTAGAAATAGCAAATATCATTTAAATTATTCCATGGCATTCAGTCTGCTAGTTCAATAGGTATTCCCTTGCCTGTTTCTTTGCCCAGAATATACCATGCAACAGCACCTGCAGAACCTATAACCCATACAAGAATGTTGAAAAGCATATACTGGTATATATTGTATGTATAGGTAATATAAATTGTAGGGATATATAGGCCTATGCCAAGAAATCTTACAAGCGCAGTAAGGCTCCCTCTGGATTTTGTAGCCCATACTTCAGATTTTAATGTATCCTCAGCCAGGTAACCTAACTGTACAAAGGCATTCAATATAACGACGAGAGCCCAGAACAGTATAATATATTTAGACCAGGTGCCTATAAGTTCATACGTTATAATAGTAAAAGCAAGTGCACCCAGATTTCCCCATAGCAGCATTGATTTCCTGCTGATTTTTTCGCCGAAAAATCCTATTAAACCCATTGCGAAGGCTGCTACACTGGAAACCAGAAGTATCAGATCTGTGAGGTTTGGAAAGATTATAGGCCCCAGTTCATAGGCTATGAGCCCGAATCCTGTGGTTCCTGCAAATGCTGTTGTCAATGTGGCAAAGAACTTAAGCCAGAAGTGGCTGGTTTTATTCAGATCTCTGCTATCCGAGAGATCCTTTGTGTTGTCTGTCCTTTCCAGATAGCCTGCTTCGCCATAATATTTCTTTGCATCAGCTATTGCCTGTTCTTTTTTCCCTTTGCTTGCGAGCCATAGAAAACTCTCCGGCAAATAACGGCGGGAAGCAACAAGGACAACCAGGACTATAATTATTGTCAGGGCTACCATAAGCCTCTGGAAATAAATAGAACTGTATAAACTTGAAAATGCAACTGCAGCAAGAACCAGCCCGCCAAGTGGAATAAAATTTAATTCCAGCAGCATAGTTGAACTCCTGTGCTGCCTGGGCATAATTTCCTGCGATAACGCCATAATTGTATTCATTTCCCCTCCTGAGGCAAAGAGCAAAATTCCAAGGAAAATTAATATAAGGTAAAATGTGTAACTGAATGTTATCCCTATTGCGCCGATAGCGTACAAACTCATTGTAATATAGAAAACCTGTTTCCTCCCAATGCGGTCGGATACAGGGCCTGCTATTCCTATGCCTATTATCAGCCATAAGGGAGACCATGATAATAGCAATGCCTTATAGCTGTCTGGAATTTTAACCCAGGTAGTGGCTATAGAAGACATTCCGAATATATATGATTCTATGAACATTCCCATGGCAAATGAGATAAATGCCCATGTGTCAATCCGGCTCCAGTTTCTGTGAGGTAAACTTTTATGTTGAGAATCCATATTAATTAGTAGGGATAAACGAATTCCATATTAAAATATAATGTTTTAAACCATTATTTTTATACAGTGTAATGGATGTATCAGCCAGTAAAACATTGATAATAAGAAATTTTGTTAATATAGAAAAATAGTTACGGGTCTGATTCCATATTTCCATCATTTACCGGGCCATAGGATTCCAGGGTAAGCCATTCAAAATTATTTAAATCAATTTCAGTATCTATTATCTGCTTAAAGTAATCTTTTGCCCTGTAGGTCGGCAGAATAAAATTAATAACTAGTCTGTCACCATACACATACAGAAACATAAAATTTAATGTAAGATTATTACTCATAGCTTTAGATGCAAGCAAAAGCAGTATGCTATCGTTTGTCTTTGTCTCATATATGTGGTCTCTTTCTGATATTACAGTCATGTTCTCAACACTGCTTAAATCTCTATCTGAATAGATGATGGCCCTGAAAGAGCCATGGATCGGATTATTATCCACAAACTGCACGGTAGCATTTGTTTCTTTTAAAATTTTAATTACCCTGTATTGTGAAAATTCGGCAACTGGAAGGCTTACAATTATGCTTTGAAGAGCTGTGTCTGTATTTTTCATGAAGTAGTAAAAACCAGGTGATGGCTTTAATGTTATTTGTACAATATTAAACTCTGTATAGTTATATTTATAAATCAGGTTGGAAAAATCCATTTCAGAATTCTCATGCATAAAGCCTTTTATTATCATATTTCCGGATTCTATCCCGGCATAGGAAATTACAAGCCCATTTATGTTGTCAAGGTCAGTGAAAAATTCCACCAGTGCAGGGTCTGTCATTTTTTCCCTTACCAGGAAGTAGTGTTCCCTTTCATTTACCTCGGCTAATTGAAATAAAGGCTTTAGCCTCCCGATATCTTCTGATTTAAGTATAAAAAAATCAAAAAATAAATCATCGCCATCCCTGACAAGGGCACCAGCCCCCTCATATCCTGTTGCCTGGCTTAATGCAAGGTGATTTGATTTAAAGTTAAGTGCAATTTCGAAATATTTGTTAAGTTTTGTATCAATACGGGAGAGTTTCATTTATCTTTATAATATATATGTATATAAAAATATTCTTATCATCTTTCCCGGACGATTATGAAATTTCAGATTGCCGGGATTTGCCATACCTGGTTGTTTATTTTATAAAATATGCAATAGTGGCAATATTTAACTTTTCAATAGGAAAGTGGAGAATGGTCTAGAAACAGCATGTTGAAATTCAGTTTAATCAGGCTTATAATAAACAGGAGATTGGATAAATAATGATAATGGCAATTATTGCACGTTTAAAGTATTATGAGGCCAAAATCCATAGGGGGCAAATTTTACAATGTTATAGTATTTACCGGAATATTCTGGCGGGAAATCCAGTTATTTATTAAATAAAACTAATTCAAATCGATTAAGTATAAAATTATTACGGCTATGTTTATAGGGAGTCATGTAGAGAGGGGTCAAAATCGGTACAGTTTTCTAATCTGATAAAATTTTTCCCATACAGGCCCATAGAGGAAGCAAATGTTAATTTTAAATATTCCATCGCTCTATATGTATTAACGGAGGAACTTGAATAAATTCTTCCATCCTTTATCTTAATAAATAGCTGATTCCTGAATATTCCCCTTTCATTTGCCTTATTCCTTATTGTACTGAGTAACTTATTTGTGGAATATGCCTCATAAATTTTATCTTCGCGTGATATAACACGGATTTTGTCATTTTCTTCTACAGGATTTTCCAAAAACAGGTGTAACTTAAAATTGTCCCTATCATATGGGCTTTCCACAACCTCTGCTATTCCATTATTTTCTTCAAGTATTCTTGAGATATCATCTCCATCATGGATAGAAAGGGGGAGTGAATACTGAATTATGGATAGTGGCACTCTTTTATTCTTTTTTTCGAGCAAATATGTGAATCCTTCATTTTTAGTTAGTATGATGTCATCAATAAAATATGGAATTACAAGGTATCTATTCAGTATCAGGGATAAATCTTTTTTGTAATTGCTGTGGAATATTATGCGCAGGATTAGTTTTCCATTCTCAACTGTAGTTTCACTGAAGGAAATAGATGGTACAGTCCATAACTCCTTGATGAAATTTAATATTTTTTGGTTTACCAGTGGGCGTACGACAAGAAAGAAATGTTCTGATTCTATAGCGCCATATGCGTCTATAAGCTCCTTGAATCCAGCAATTTCCTGGTCTTTTGCTATAAATGCCTCGAAATAATAATCTCCACTATTCTGTGAATCCTCTTTTATAAAAATGCTCATAGTTATGTTATGCAACTTTGACCATCGAAAAATATCTGCATTACCGGATATGACAAGTTTCATCTTCATATCCATCTTTAAATTGACATCTTTTCTATCCATCAATGATTAATTATACCGGTATATATATAATTACTCTATGGTAGTAATCAATAATTATACATAATTTTCTTTTAAACTATTATAATCCTCCGGGTTTTATACTCTATATATTTCTAAAAATACTTATATCTTTCCGGTATTATTTCCGGATGCTTACTATAATTATTTCTGATGACCTGAGCGGCGCGGCTGGTATGGCATCCTTAATCGCCCCCCATATTCCTGTGGTGCCATATAACAGATTACATGACCACGGCAAACCGGATTCAGAAATTGTTTCCATTGATCTGGAGACCAGGAATTTAGAAGATCCGCGGCCAAGACTGGATATGGTTAAACACACATTTCCTGGTGCACGCATTCTGGCACGAATTGATAGCCTGTTCAGGGGTAGCACACTGGATTTTGTGGCATTTATTGCAGAATACGGAAATATACTCCTCACAGATACAATTCCTGAATACGGCATGTATACCTTCAATGGTTCCAGTATAAACAGAAATGGAAGCATAAATATAATTAAAATGCTACCTGGCAGATTAAAGCCCTATGTTAAAATTGCTGATTCGCGATCCTATGGAGATATTGAAAAACTGGCTAAAAAATGCGTGGACGAAAATTTAATGCCTGTAGATCCTGGTGTGCTGATTAAATATTATCTGGAGATGAAGTAAATGGATAAAATAGGAATTATTATAGGCAGTCTCACCGCCATAACAGAAAAGCAGGTGGAGTATCTGAAACGTACTTTGCGCTCAGATAGCTTGAATATTAAAAATTGCCCGGAAATTAAATTATTTTATCTCCAGGAAACAGATTTTTCAACTGTAAAGGATATGGGCTTCATATCATTGCTCATGGAATGCAATGCATTAATTATGAGCGGTGGAGAAACAGCATTTTGTGTACTGGATACTTCCGGTTTTAACTACCTTGAAAGTGAAGAACAGATATTGCCACTTATCTCCACAGGAACTGTGCATGGCGGTATGCTTGATGGGAAGAGATATGTGATCAAAGGAGGCAGCCTGGGCGACGATGATATCTATATAAAATTGATTCAACATCTATCTATAAATACAATGTAAAAATAACATGCCATGGTTAATATAGGGATTACACTGGGCGACCCTGCTGGAATAGGCCCGGAAATTGTTGCAAAATCAATTAACGCAATAAAGAACAGGAAATTCAAAATAACTTTATTCGGTGACATGGACAATTACAATAAAACACTTGATTACTGCAGCCTGCATATGGAAAACCAGAAAAATCTTAATTTTATAAATACAGGAACAGGTGAACCGGTTGAAACTGGCAAGGTAACTGCAAATGCCGGGAAAATTGCGTATAAAAGCATAGAAACAGCTGTGCAGTTTGCATTAGCTGGAAAGGTTGATGTCATCTCAACTGCCCCCATAAACAAGGAGGCTATAATAAAAGCCGGATCGCCATACATAGACCATACAACCATGCTCAAGGCATTGACAAATTCAAAATTCACCACAACTTTATTTGAAGTAAAAAAATTGAGGATAACCTTTCTTTCAAAACATATGTCCTTAATGGATGCAGTTAAATTTGTAAAGTATGAAAATGTGTACAATGCTATAATTGACACTGAAAAAAGCCTTAAACTTCTCGGCTTCATGGAACCTGACATTGCTGTTGCTGCACTTAATCCACATGCTGGTGAAGGAGGCATGTTTGGCATGGAAGAAAAGAATGAGATTATTCCTGCAATTGAAAAGGCGAGGGAAACTATGAAAGTCACAGGGCCGGTTCCAGCTGACTCTGTTTTTTACCTGGCATCAAAGGGGAAATATGATGCAGTTCTCTCACTGTACCATGACCAGGGCCATATAGCTGCAAAAACCTATGATTTTGCCCACACTGTAAGCATGAATATCGGCCTTCCATTTCTGAGAACATCTGTTGATCATGGAACCGCATTTGATATAGCGGGAAAGAATATGGCAGATTATGTTAGCATGAAGGAAGCCATCCTTACAGCGGAAAAATATGGTGTTACGTACAAAAAAAGATTGAAATTACTGGGTTATTAGCTCCTTTTTTTATTACACTGATAATTCTAAAGCCATAAATATACTTTATAGATAAACTGTTTGTTTTAGTAACTATTAAATACTCTATTATCATTAACTATAAGTATTGTCCTATAGCAACTAAATGGGATATAGAACAATGTATTGAAGGGTAATAAAATGGAAGAACAAACATATGATAAAAAATATGCCAGATTCGTACTGGCATTGTTCGCTATGATAATCGTTGCTGTTATGTATGTTGAGGGAATGTTGACTCCATCACTTCCATCCATAGCAGAGGGTTTTCATATTACAGTTGACCAGGTGAGCCTGGTACTTTCCACATATCTGTTAACCGGTGTGGCTCTAAGCCCTATCGTTGGAAAACTTGCAGATCTCTATGGGAAAAAGAAAATGATGTCAATAGTAATGTTGATTTATGCCGGAGCTGTATCCGTAACGGGATTCTCACCGAATTTTACATTTATGGTGATATCCAGGGCAGTCCAGGGCGTAGGACTTACTATAATGCCACTTGGAATGGCTATGGTAAGGGAAGAGTTTCCAAGAAAAATGGTTCCAAGAGCTCAGGCCCTTATTAGTGGTATGTTCGGTGTTGGATTTGCTGTTAGCCTTCCACTGGGGTCATTCATATCCAATTATTATGGATGGAGAATGACATACCATACTGCTATACCATTTATAGTAGCCCTGGCTATACTCACACTGTGGAAAGTTAAGGAATCCAGGTACAGAAGACCTGATGTTAAGGTAGACTATGTAGGAGCTATAGCACTCGGTGTGCCACTGGCATTAATAGTCCTGGCAATGTCAGAAGGTTCATCATGGGGATGGCATTCTATTCTATTCCTGGGCATGGCCATAACAGGTATTGTACTGCTTATTCCTATGTTTATATACGAAAGGCATTATTACCACCATGGTGGAGAAGCCATATTCGATATGAAATTACTATCAAAGAGGAATGTGCTTATTGCAAATATTTCACTTACGATATCAGGAATAGGAATGTATCTGTCAATGCAGGCATTGTCATACCGCTTTGAAACACCGGAACCATACGGATTTGGCTTTTCTATACTGGAAACAGGAATTTCAATGGTGGCATTTGCTGCAGGAATGATAGTATTTTCCATTGTAACCGGAAAACTTATTTCCAGGACTGGAATAAAACCGCTGGCAATAGCAGGATCAATTGTTTCAGCAATAGGATTTTTCATGCTCTCAGCATCCCCGGGGCTTGTTATGACACTTGCCGATGAAGCCATAATAGGGTCAGGAATGGCAATAATGAATGCTTCAATTATCAACCTCCTTGTATTATCGGTAGAAGCAAGGGATATGGGGCTTGCCACATCTATGAACAGCACATTCAGATACATAGGAAGCAGTATAGGGGCTCCCATAGCAGGAACAGTACTTTCACTGTATACTGCAGTTGACGTTGTACATTCTGCTACTGGAAATGTGATATTTTCCTTCCCTGATGCGACTGCATTCAAATATGCATTCATGATAGGTGCCTTCACATTCGTGATTTCTGCATTTGTAGTACTCCTGTCAAAGGAGGTTCTTGGAAGGAGGATGGAAGTTGTGAAAAAAAGCACCGTTACTCCTTCTGAGGAGTAAGTTTTTTAACTTTTTTAATTTCTAAAATAGTTTAGTTATTTTATTAAATTTTATATTGAGTTATAGCCACATAATTTATATTTCTGTAAATTTAATTAACCTTTTTACATTACACATCTATGGCTACAGTTTCTGCTAATAAATCCATAATATTCGATCTCGATGGTACAATATGGAATTCAATAATATACAGGATAAAGGCATGGCAGCTGGCGTTTAAAGATTACGGAATAGATACGGACCCTGAAGTAATTCGCCTGATGATAGGCTATCCTGGCTCCATGCTGATTAAAAAAATGAACGCACGCGACCCTGCAATAGAAAAAAGGGAAGAGATGTATTTCGAAAAAATGCTGCCGGATGTTAAATTTTATCCGGATGTGGAAGGTACATTCTCACAGCTTAGAAATATGGGATTTAAAATTGCAATAGTTACCTCATCCAGAAGGGATATGATTGAAAAAATCAATGTCCATGCAGAAGCTATAGTAACCATGGATGATGTGGAAAAAGGTAAACCAGACCCTGAGCCATATAAGAAGGCTATCAAAATTATGGATGGCACACCGGAAAGAACAATAGTTGTGGGGGATATTGACAATGACCTTGTCCCTGCGAAATTGCTGGGATGCATAGCTATTCTGGTTTCACATGGCACTCAAAAACGAGCAGAACACAAGGATTATGAAATATCCGAAATAGGTGATATTATAAAAATAATTGAAACGCTAAAATGGCGGTGAAACCCTTACAACTAAACACAGGCCTCCTGCTACAGTGAGTGTTTTGGCCTTCTAGATTAGTTCTGATAATTTTTTCAAATCCATAAGTTCTGTACACCATAAAACAATATTGGTATCCCCTTCAGGAGAAATATGAAATAAAATAATCCTTTATGTTCCCAAATTATTGATATTTTGTACAACCATGAGACAGGTAAAAAGCCTGAACATAGAGATAATATTAATAATAATATCATATTAAGTTAATTGAGATGGTCACTTATCTAGACGAAGACGAATATGCGAGATGGATGTCTAATGCAAAATATACTTTGAAGTCTGCAGAAAATGATAAGTCAGCGGAATTTTATAACTGGGCATGTTTTAAAGCACAGCAGGCTACTGAATATGCAGTTAAAGCGTACATAAGAGGTACGGGAAGCGATTCATTTGGACATTCAGTATCCTTATTATTAAATAAAGCAGGGTTTGATAAGAATTTAGTTAATATTGCCAAGGTTCTAGATAAGTATTATATACCAACCCGATACACAGATGCCTGGACAGAAGGTGTGCCTGAAGATTATTATACACTCGATGAAGCAAATGAAGCCATAGCTAATGCAGGAATAATAATAGAGGAGGTAGAAAGCAAATGGAAATCATTGAAAAAAGAATAAAGGAGAGGAATAGTGTAATAAATCAATCAGGCGAGTATGCAAAAACCCTTGACTTTAAATGTACTGTGATATTAATAGGCTCCTACGCCCGCGGAGATTTCAATTTGTGGAGTGATATTGATATATTAATTATAGGGCATTTTGATGCTAATCCTTTAAAAAGACTAAAAAATATTGATTTTCCTGCGGGTTATGAAACTGTATTGTTAACTCCGGATGAAATAAAAAAAATGGCAGGTAAGAATAACAAATTTATAAAGGATGCATTTAGCCAGGGAATAGTATTGAGGGATGATTTTGGAATTGCCAATATTAGTATTAATTCACGGTAAATTTGTTATATATACTATATAGCTATAAATTACAATTGCATTAGATAATAAGTGTTGCAATGGTAACATGATAAAAATTTATTTCATTCTGATAAAATTATAGAACGCCAGCTTTATATATTGTAAACTGGTAAATAATGATATATTCACCACATTAATATTTTTTCCTTTGTAGAGGATGGTAACCCGAAAGTTTTACAGAAATCCGGATGGTTCCATGGTGGAAGTTCAGACCTTACAGAGCCTGGTGAATGCGGGTCTATGGTCGCAAGCCTTCTTGCTTCGTTATCCCTAATTTTAGTCCTCCAGACCTGCCCCCATGATATGAAAAATCTCTGCTCAGGTGTTAAACCATCTATTTTTATGTTCTTAGCCGGTTCAGCCTTAAGCCTTTTCTGCAGTGCCTCATAGGCTATCAAAACGGCCCCAAGGTCAGCAATGTTTTCACCCAGGGTTAATTTCCCATTCACGTTCAGGCCCGGGAGGATTTCCACGGAGGAATAAAGTTTGACTACTTTTTCAGCCATCTCATCGAAACGCTTCTTATCCTCGTCTGTCCACCAGTTCACCATATTTCCATTTTCATCGAAATGGCTTCCCTGGTCATCGTATCCATGTGTTATTTCATGTGATATTACGCCACCGATTCCACCATAGTTTACCGCATCATCCATTTCAGGGTCAAAAAATGGCGGCTGCATTATTCCTGCAGGGAATACTATTTCATTGCCCATGGGATTGAAATATGCGTTAACCGTGGGAGGGGTCATGTACCACTCTGTTTTATCCACCTTGGTTCCAATTCTTTTGAGCTGCCTGTTCAGTTCGAATGATGCTGCACGTTCAACATTGCCTATATAGTCATCCGGCTTAATTTCAATGGAAGAATAATCCTTGAATTTTTCAGTATATCCTATTTTGGCATTGAATTTGGAGAATTTTAGCAAAGCTTTTTCCCTTGTTTCCTTACTCATCCAGGGATTGTTTTCCAGCCTTTCTTTAAAAATGGCTTTTATATCATTGACCAGTACGGTTATTTTTTCAACAGCTTCCTTTCCGAAATGCTTATCAACATAAACCTGCCCCAGAGAGTCACCAATAGAGGCATCTACTACATTGACTACCGTTCTCCACCTTGGAGCTATCTTTTCCTGCCCTAGCAGTGTTTTCTTGAAAAAGTTGAAGTTCTCATCAACTGCTTCCTTATGCAGAAACATTGCGCTGCCGGCTAATACCTTCCACTTTAGATAGGAAACAATATTTTCAATTGCTGTATTTTTCAACAATGCACCTGCCTGTTCAAAGAATTCCGGTGCATCCATTATGGCATAATTCATATTGCCTGAACCGATTATTTTAAAATACCGGTCAAAGCCTAGTTCCGGGAATTTCTGGAAAAGTTCCTCCATACTATATTTGTTGTATGCCCTTTCTACATCCCTTAAATCAGTTTTGCTCCTGCTAAACTTAGCCAGTTCTGTTTCCAGTGAAACAACTCTCTCTGCCGTATTTTCTGCATCATTCTGAGTATAGCCATATAAGGTAAACATCCTGGCTATATGCTTTTTATATGCATCCAGGATTGGTTTCATCTGTTCGTTTAAATAATAATCCCGATCGGGAAGAGATAGCCCGCCCTGGCCAATATATAGTGAATATATTTCTGCATTTTTTGCATCCTCTGCACTTCCTATATCGAAGGGAATCTGGACGCTTTTCATGGTTAATTCTGCGAAGAGTTCGGGAAGTTTTTCCTTTGTAACATTATTAATATTATCCATCTCGCCCTTTATCGGGCTGAATTTTAATTTTTCTAACCTCTCTGTATCCATAGCGGATGCGTAAAAATCGCCAAGCTGTTTTTCCATGTTATTGTGGGAATTCTTTTGAAGATCTTCAAGTATGCTTCTCAGTATGTACATATTTTTTTCGTAAAGCATGTCGAAAGCCCCATATCTTGATCTATCTTCGGGTATAGTTGTCTCTTCAAGCCATTTCCCGTTGCAATATCCATAAAAATCTTTTGCAGGATTTTTAGACCTATCTATATATTTGACCGAGAAACCTATATCTCTTTTTAAAATACTTTCAGCTTCTTCCATTCCTTCCTATAACGGGCTTTTATAAAAATATTTGTTAACCGTATGGTATAAGGCTAGTTTTCCCATCCAAAGGATATAGCTACTGCCTGTTTCCAGCCAAAATATCCTGAGCGTGCACCTCCAGAACTATTATCAGGAGAAAACTTTCTTTCAGTCGATGACATGGCACCCAGCTGGTCCAGCTTCCAGAAACCTGATGCAAGCCCTGCTATATATGCAGAACCTGTAGCTGTAATTTCAGTGGTATTAGTTTTTATAATATTTAAGCCGGAAAGATTTGACTGGAGTTGCATAAGAAATTGGCTGCGGGTCAATCCCCCATCCACCTTTAATTCCTTCACCGGTGTTACTTTTTTAACTTCCTGCAAAACGTCCTCTGTCTGGTAAGCTACTGATTCGTATGCCATCCGTGCCATCTCATTCCTGCCGGTGGAATGGGTCAATCCAACAATAGTTCCCCTGGCCGTAGGATCCCAGTATGGAGAGCCAAGCCCTGTAAAGGCAGGGACAAGGTATGCATTGGAACTGTGCGCCTTCAATGCCATTTCTTCCAGTTTATCGTAAGATTTCACATTAAGAATATTCTTCATCCAGTCAATAGAAGAACCCGCACTGAAAATGCTTCCTTCAACAGCGTAACTGACTTTTTTATATTCTAACCCGTATGCTATAGTCCCGATCAGGGAACCGGTTGCCGGGATGTTATTTCCTGTGTTCGCCAGCATAAATGAACCTGTACCGTATGTGTTTTTTGCCATGCCTTTTGATATGGCAGCATGGCCAAACAGGGCAGACTGCTGGTCTCCTATAATCGCGTATACAGGTATTTCCTTTCCTGGAGAAATAGAAATTGATCCAAAATCATTGAGCGATGGCTCAACTTCAGGGAGCAAGGAATCCGGAATATTAAATAGTTCCAGCATTTCATTATCCCACTCCAGTTTACGGATATTGTATAGCATTGTCCTTGATGCATTGGTATAATCGGTAGAGTGGGGCCCTGACCCAGCCATATTGAATAAGAGCCATGAATCTACGGTGCCGAATGCTAATTCTCCCTTCGATGCTTTTTCCCTCGCACCTTCCACATTATCCAGGAGCCATTGTATTTTTCCAGCACTGAAATATGGGTCTGGCCTGAGCCCGGTTTTTTCCTCTATAACTGTTATATAATTTTCCATTTTTCTCATAACATTTTCAGTACGCCTGTCCTGCCATACAATTGCATTGTAAATCGGAACACCAGTTTTCCTGTTCCAGATAACAGTAGTTTCTCTCTGGTTTGTAATTCCTGCCGATTCAATATCTCCCGGATCAATACCAGCTATTTTTATGGCCTGTGAGATAACTTTTTTCACTGCAGAAATAATAAAATAGGGATTCTGTTCTACCCAGCCCTCCCTGGGATAATATGATACCATGCGTATGGATGATTTGCCAGTTATTTCACCACTTCTATCAAAAATAACGGCTTTGCAATTTGTAGTTCCTGCATCTATAGATAATATGTATTCTCCTGCCATATCTTTACAATACAAATCATTTATTATAAGTTTTTACACAAAAATAGAATAATTCGAAATTTTCAAACTTTTCTTAATTTTTAAACATGACTGTTTTAAGTTGAAGTCATCTCCTTTCTATTCAAATTGAATATAACTGATACAAAAGGCTTATAAATAGCTATTTCATATTTTATTATAGGGTGGAACAATGCCAGAAGTAGTTATAGGCCATTCAATAACTGTGCAGTTGCCACATGGTTTCAGATTAATAAAGGCATCCGATACAGGGAAAGAATTTATCTCCGAAGATCGAAAAATGCGTGATTACAAAATATCTTATTTTTATGACTGGAGCAGGGAAGACAATAACATTGTCATCGTCCATGAATCTCCCGATGGCAAACTCAGTGGAGTTGTTATGTTCCGGCTGGTGCCAAATATATATCATCCAAAGAGAATAGTGGTAGAAATGCTTGCAAGGAATTTTGCCAGTGCCGGGAGTTCTGGTTCAGGATATGATTTGCTAAAAGTCATCGAAAATAATGTTGCCAGAGCTCTTCATATTAAAAGAATAGATATTGAAGCGGTTAAAAGCCTTAAAAATTATTACAATTCGCTGGGGTATGAGGAAACAGGGGAAAATTATTACGATTCTTCGTGGAAAGAAATTGTAAATATGAGCAAAAGTGTTTGATTTATATAATTTTGAAAAAGAATTATGGCAATAGTTTGGTCAATTAAATTCCGGTATTGAATTTTTAAGGTCATTTTTGATAAACAGAATCAATGGAAGGGTAACAAGGGGAATAATGCCTGTAACGATCCATGATGCACGATAACTATAGCTGTATGCAATAGCCGTAAAAATAATGGGGGCTATGGCAGCAATTGCCAGCTGTATGGAGTTGTTAAAGGATAAAGATAAGGATACCAGGTCTCTCCTTGAAATATACCTGATAAAAGTATACATTACAGAAAAGCCATATATTGTAAGCATTCCCAGGACAATCGTAATGAATACGATAATTATGTAATTGTGGACAAACCCCAGTGATATAAGAAGAAAAGACAGCATTAAATTAATTATGACGAACATTGCTATTTTATGGTGTGTCCTGGAAAAATGGTATCCGCCAAGTATGCCGCCTAAAAACCCTACCAGCAAATATATTGATGACACCAGGCCTGCTGATGATGGACTGAACCGTATTGTTTCAAGGTAATATACAAAAAACTGCCCAATTATTGTTTCTGAAATTCTGGCACCGATCCCGATTAATGCTATAAATATTATAACTTTAGATGTGAGCACATGCTTCAACCCATTTTTCAGTGCTGCCCTATCTGTCTTTATGTTCCTTACATCTCTGAAGGAAATTTCAACCAGAATAAATGTAGCCAGTGTTATTATCCCTGCTATTATGAACGGAATTTTATAGCCTATGTACTGGTCAAGTATAGCCCATCCAAATATT
>JAJZWN010000141.1 GCA_021846695.1 Thermoplasmata archaeon | reverse complement strand
TTGATGGTATAAGGTATATCTTCGTAAATATCAGGGGTATAATAGAGAAGGCGGCATAATAGGGCCAGGTTTCGCAGAAATTGAGTATCCATGATAAAGCAATTCTCTTCTTATATTTCCTGAATATAACGCTGAATCCCTCAGTTGCTGGCACCTTCCCCTCATCAACCGGAATATTTACAGTGTCCTTCACATCTGATAATTTTCCCTTTGATTTTTTTACCTCTGCCTCGATACCATCCACTATATCCTCGGCATCCTTGACCCTTCCCTTTCTCAGGAGGTAACGCACTGATTCCGGGAGATCAAGCCTGGCAACGAAGATAAATCCTGCTAAGACAAATGCTGTGAGGAATGCTATCCTCCATCCAAAGCTTACTGGAAGGTATGATATCGCAAAGAATGAAACAAAGCCCGCTATGAATGTCCCGAAATCAAACATAACACCGTTGCCCGTTCCCACTGAAAAGCCCCTGTTTTTAGATGGTGAGAACTCCTCCAATGCTGCTATGGCAGATCCAAGCTCTCCGCCAATTCCGAAACCAGCTATGGCCCTTGATGCAGCCAGCATCGGATAATCAACAGAAACCGCTGAAAGAAGTGACCCTCCGGCAATAATTGCCATTGTTATTATAAATAGCTGTTTCCTTCCCCTCACATCTGCCATGGAGCCTAAATAGATTCCACCGACCATTTCACCAACCAGGAATATGGGTGTAAGCGCCACCGCCTCCTCACTGGTAAGGCTAAAAAGCTTTTCCACTGTTGATAGAGTAGAACCACCAACAGAAAGGACAAAACCCTCAAGCAGCATCCCACCGGCTAATATGAGCCAGACCTTCCAGTGCCATGCACTCCATGGTAGGCGGTCCAGCCGCGGTGGTAGGCTTGTTGTAATTTCAGTATTCTTCTTTGCCATAATAATTTAACTGCTATTTGTATATAAACATTTGTATGTAACTACTCATACATGGATTTGATTAGTATTATTTCTTTCACTCATTCAGAGTGGTAATAAAAACCCTCTTTAAAATACGAGTTACATCTATGCAGTTATTTTATTAATTATAATTAAAGATATATAGAAAATGGTATTGTAAAAATCATGAAACAGAACGTTGCAAATGCCTGTATGATATATGATAATGGAAAAACAATATGCATTGACCCATCACTGCCATTGTTCCGCTTAATAGGAAAAAGATATACAATGTTTATTCTAGGTGTAATAGGAAATAATAAAACAAGAAAAAATTTTAATGATATTGTTAAATCAATTCCGGGTGCCAGCAGGACTATTATTGCAACACGGATTAAGGACCTTATAGCGGCAGGTATAATTAAAAGATGTGTTAACGAAATTGTATACTATGAACTAACTGAATTAGGCTATAAAATAAGGAATGGAATAATTTGCTTTTTGAATGAAGTAGAATAAATTTTAGCATAGACATTACACATAAAGATCTGTGGTAATAGCAAGGCAGATAATCTAATCTTATTGCAGTTTAATTGGTATTTATGCCAGAAAAATATTTGTTGAAAGAGAATATCATGGAGTATGGACACATAAGTTTAAGCATTGTTCAAATAAATCTCATTTATATATTTCATATCCTCCTCCTTTAAACTGACATTTATAGCCTCTAAATTATCCGCAAGGTGTTGTATTTTTGTTATCCCTAGAAGGGGAATTATCCTTATTCCCAATTTTTCTGACATTTTTAGAAGCCATGCTATAGAAAGTTGTGATAACGTTACCCCCTTATTATCTGCTAATTCTTTCAGCGGCTTTACCTTTATCTCTGTTCTTTCTATCTCCTTTTTGAGCTCGGGATAATAAGTTATCCTTGAGCTTTTATCATAGTCCTGTAAATATTTTCCTGTAAGGATTCCCTGGTCCAGTGGTGTATATGCCAACAGTCCAAGACCGTATTTTCTTGCATAAATTAATTTGTTATCCTCTATATTGCGGTTCAGTATATTATAGGGTTCCTGAATTGTGGAGAAGAAATTCAGGTTATATCTTTCAGATAGATGCATGAAGTCACTTATATCAGTCGCATTAACATTGCTCATACCAATATATCTTGAGTAATCTAGATCTACAATATGGCTCATAGTTTTCAGGGTCTCTATTAGCGGAACTTCATTATCTGACCAGTGAAATTGATATAGATCGACATAATCTGTATTTAATCTATTCAGGGATTCTTTTATCTGGCTCATTATATGTTTTCTCGATAACCCTGATGAATTGATATATCCGGCCATAGGTCCCCTAACCTTTGTGGAAATAACAAGCGACTCCCGTTCATAATTCTTTATTATTTTGCCAAGAATTTTTTCAGAGTTCCCAGTGCATTCAATACAATCCTCGTTATGCTCCACCCTGCCATGGTAAATGTTTGCAGTATCATAAAAATTTATTCCAGAGTCGTATGCCTTTTTGAAAATCCTAGCAAATGTCTCATTATCAACATATTCAATTCCCTGCTCATTGTATCTGCCAGAACCTGGCAAATGCCATGTGCCTATTCCAATAACTGAAACTTTAACTCCAGTATTGCCTAAATTTACGTATTTCATGGAGAATTTATAATTTAAGAGTATATAGTATTAATCATAAGCTAATTACTATTGTCTTGTTTATTTGATAGGCGGAAATATGCCTGTTGTGTACCATATTATGTGTAAATATAAACCCCCTGTTAATAATTAAATGATCATTAAATAACATGGAGAAATACCTCTTTTGAAGCAAGGAGGTAATAAAATATGGAATATGACAACAGTTATCAAACATCAGCGCATTATCGCACTACATTTAGAATCGTTATTGTTTAA
>JAJZWN010000140.1 GCA_021846695.1 Thermoplasmata archaeon | reverse complement strand
TTATTTTGTGCCTTATATGAGTCCTGTTAAAAAGCGGCCCCTCTATAAAGAATTCTGATCTGATAGCAGATAGATTTCCTTCTTCGTCTCTAACGACAATATTCCCTTTGTCCTTGGTAATCCTATAACTCAGGTTAAAATCTTTAATTATTGGCTCGATTAAATTATCTATGTGCTTATTTATTTCTTTATCCTCACTTATATAACTAAAGTCCAAATCCTCCGAAAATCTGTTCAACCCGTGAAAAACGTACAGAGCTGTTCCGCCCTTAAATTCTAATACATTAGACAATTTGTTTACAGATATCACTTTAAGCATTAGATTTATCAGATAATCCTTTTCCAGCTGCCTTTCATCCTTAAAGAAATTCTTAAATTTTTCCAAATTTTCCTCATCTATCATATATTATTCTCCATTTCTCGTCTTTTCCGGTGGTACTAAACCCCTGTATTTTTATATAATTCTTATATCTGTACTTCAATAGAAAGTCTGATTTTATACCGTTCTTTTCAAGGATAAAACCGAGTTTGTTGACGAGCACACTGCTTTTCATCCTTAAAGCGTACTTATTAAGCAATTCTATGTCTATTAACTTTTCCTGTATTGCTGTACCTAAAGATTCGATAAGTAACTCAAAATTAAGCTTATCAAAATATAAGCAGTCCAAAAAAAGCTTTTCTACAGAAGCAATATAAACACCGTCTTTATTTATATACCCGAAAAATCTGTCTTTCGCTATATTCAAAAATTCAATTCTGAACTTATCTCTTATGGTTACCTGCTTATGCCACTTTAAGCTTATTACCGAGAGCTTTATTATGTTTTGATCTATTAGCCCATAGTACTGTAAACCGGATTGAAGGCTTATATACGAAGGAAAAACTATGTTTGAAGCTATCTTATAAATGTCTGTACCAGCTAAAGCATATTTGCTCCGCTCTATTCTCTCTATTTTTTTGTTCCTTGATAGAACCAATGAAGTATAATTCGTCGGTTTTCCCATTATCTTCGCCATGTCATATACACTGAACACAGGTTTATTTAGTCTAACCAAAGTATCTATAGCATCGCTCATTTTCATATTATTACCATTATAACTTATTATATTTATACTTTTATATAGATATAATCAAATAAAAAGGTATATTTTACAATTAGAATGAGCAATTGATACATTTCAATATGATTAATCGACTTGATTAAGGCTATAAGAAAATAATTAGGCAAAAACAATACTTGCTATAATAATCGCTTAAAATCATAAGCCGAGCTGTTTTCTCAAGTTAGTCTTTATAAGTTTGAAGGATTCGGTATCCAACTCACCAAGTTTACGTATCAATCGTTCCTCTTTGTCTAAAGTTGTTCCTTGATAAGTTACCGCTACAGAGTCCTCATCCAAGCCATTTTCCGGTGTTTTAAGTATAGGTACGTTAAATGCCTCTGAAAATCTTTGTTCACCTTTGCTTATAGGGACCACAAAAACTAAACCATACCCAACGAAATTTTTTATTATGACCACGGGCCTATCCTTTTTAATTTCTCTTCCTTCAGAATCTCTAAATATTGCCATATAAATATCTCCTTCTTTCATAACTTATCAAAAAAATCGTTTTCATAGGTGCTCTCTAAATCTGAGACCTCTTTTTTGACGATTTTCCTTATATGCTCATAATCCTCTTTCGTCATTAGAAATTGCTTTGCAAGGTTAACTGAGTCTACTAGCTCTTCCAGAGAAAGATTGGGCTTGGCTTCCTTCAGCTTTTGGTATGCATCTTTCCAGGTAGAATTACCTGTTTTTATTAAATAAACCATAGTAGTAGCTCCTTCTATAACATTTTCATTTACTGAAAAAACTTCTTTAATCTTTTCTACTTGCTCTTTGTCTAAATTAACCTCTTTTGTTTGAATTGTATTTCTGGTATACTCATAATAAAGAGTGGTCTCATCAGGAGAATAAGGCCCATGAGTATAGATGTTGAAATCATCTATCTCTTCATTGTTCAAAACCCTCAATAAAAATGCCAGTTTTTGCAGTTTGAACCTGGTTAAGAAATCTCCCTCTATATTTAATTTGAATTCTAGTGCTTTTGCATATGCTATCAATCTGCTTATTTCCTCAACACCATCATCCATATTTAGCCTCCTTTTTTATATTCTTTAACCGCATCAAACCATTCGATTATATTTTTTAATGCTTCCTCTCCGCTATCAGTAATTTTATAGACAACGAGTGGTTTTTCCTGTATCTTTACTACAAAACCCTTTTTTTCCAAATACTGTATATTTGGCTTTGCTACACCTTCCATTACTCCAAGATCATTTATAAGATATTTGTAAGGGTAACCATCTTCCTTGTAAATAGATAGTATTGTCAAACTCATTATCTTAGAATACGTTAAAAGCCTATGAAATTTCTGGTCCAGCCAAGGGGGCCTAATTTGCTGACTGTCCTTTACCTCCATATCTATAAATTTCCTTCATCGTATTTAAGTGTTTATTTTACCACATTATAAATAATTTATCATAAAATATAAATAATTTTCAAATTTAAAAGTATTTAAATGAGTTTAAGTCCTAGTATTAGCATGAAGAGCAGGCAATAGCTCTAATAAATGGAAATTGGAAATCAAGGTGGTTAAATATGGATAAAAATCAAAAAATAGTTTTAGAGGGTATAGGCGGATTAATTATGATAATTGCTGGATTATCTTCTAAAAATAAACTAGTAGCTAATCTTGCCTTTTCTGGAGGTTTAGCTCTTCTAATTTCAGGTATTAAAGATATTTTAGATCAGAATAATGATGCAAACGAAATTCCAGTTTAATACGGAAGATAACAAAAGAGAAGCGATAATATCATATTTAATCTGGAATAAACTAGC
>JAJZWN010000139.1 GCA_021846695.1 Thermoplasmata archaeon | reverse complement strand
CTTTGCAGTCCTCATTGGGTACGGCTCTGCATTTGCTGATGTACATATAAATGCCAATAATAATCATAAGCATTGAAAAGAAGAATAAAAGCTCCCCACCTTTTATAATGAGGCCTATGGTTGACCCAATCAAAACCCCTACGATTCCAACCAGGGCAAATACTCCTCCCAGTTTAATATTTGCGTTTTTCTTTCTAAGATGCTGTGCAAAATTTATGTACGCTGTAATTCCTACAGCCAGTGCCGTTGTTCCGATTGCCAGATGCGGGTGATTTATACCTACAAAATATATGAAAAGAGGAACAGCAAGGATTGACCCACCTCCACCTATAAGTCCCAGGCTAAATCCCACTGCGATTCCGGATATAATTGCAAGGATATACTGGATTAATGTTACGTCTATCATTATATCAGGACATTATTACATATTACTATAAATATATATTCATAATTCAACGTAATTATTCATGTTAGTGTAAAATTATAAAATAAATCCATATTTGTGAATTATTAATTTTCATGAAGGAGTGTGCTCAGCCGATATAATGCCTTTCCAGCATTGGAATTGTCTATAATTATCCATATTTCAGTATCCAGCCTGTATATATTCGTAAATTTAATTCCATACGTCATGAGATAATCGGTTATCAGAAGGGTAAGCCCGGGAGTAAACGATGATTGTTTTGGGAGTATTATTTTGATCAGGGCAATCTTGCTCTGCTGATTCCCTGTATTGGCTATGCATATGTATATGTTTGACTCTTTCATCACCAGGATAGAGTTTTCCGGGATTTTTTTTATATCATCAAAATAAAGTATACTGTATTCATATTCTATTGTGAGAGAAGACCTCTTAAGTATTTCAAGATCATCAGTATACTCGGGCTTCTCAGTTTTCATATTTGCAAGGACCTTCACAATAGTATTGAATTTTACATTTTTTCCCGTCATAGCTTCAACTTTATCCTTTATATTTTCAGCTATTTTGGTATAATTGCATAAACCACTTGAAATTGCCATTGAATAGATAAGATTGTTTGATACTATCACTTTTACCGAATCAGATACTTTTGCCATAAATCTTCATTATATACATGTATAAATTCATTGCCATTGAAAATATTCATATATATGCTATTATGTGATTCACATATATTCATTTTGCAATCCAATAACAGAAAGTACACCGGCTTTGGCCATGAAATGAATGTGCAAATTATATACACATGAAATACAGTTATTAATGCATGCACACTGAATGCATTATTGATCCGGCAGAGCCTGTGTAACAGTTTTGGAACGTTCCTTTGTTCCGGTTAAGCATGGCAGAAGCAAAAGGTATATAAATTTATTAACACAGCCTATTTTTATAATAATAAACATAAAATTAATTAAATGCTATATAATAGATGAAAGTACCGGTGTGTAAATGAAAATAGGAATTATAGCTAGAATCAATTGCCATTCATGCATTAAAATTGCAAGGCGCATAATAGAGTTGATTCCGGAATCATGGGAATTGGTGCTTGAAGATAAACTTGCAAAAGCCTTAAACAGGAAAGGTGTTAATTTCAAAGACATTGATGCCGATATAATAATTGTTGTAGGGGGTGACGGAACAATTCTCAGGACTGCACAACTTTCCAGAGGAAAAATACTTGGGATTAATGTTGGAGGATTGGGATTCCTCTCTGAAGTTGAAATCGGCAATATTGAAGAATCAATATACAATTTAATTAAGGGAAATTACAAGACATATGAAGTAATGAAATTAAATGTGTATGTAAACGACCAGCTTTTCGGGAAAGGCATAAATGATGTTGTCATACATACGGCAAGAATATCAAAGATAAGGAAATTCAGCGTTTATATTAACGACCGCTTTATGGAAAACACAAGTGCAGATGGTGTTATAGTGGCAACACCTATAGGGTCAACATCATATTCATATAGTGCAGGTGGCCCTATACTGATACCTTCATTGAAGGCTATGGTTATATCTTATATTGCACCATTTGGTTCAAGGCTCAGACCCATTGTGTGCCCTGATGATAGCAAGATAACAATAAAAATTATTGGCAGGTTCAGCTCTCTGGTAATAATAGATGGCCAGAGGGAAGCCGTTGTGAACGGGAATGATCGTATAGATATCAGGGTTTCAGATGAAAGACTGACATTTATAGAGCTAAAAAATTCATTCTATGACAGGTTAAGGGAGAAACTGATTAAAGATGTGGTCAATTAGGGAAAGAACGTTGAAGATGATTATGGAAGCATCCCGGGATGCACTTCCGAACGAATTTGGAGCCCTTCTAAGGGCAGAACACCAGATAATATATGAAATAGCGCTGGTTCCGGGCTCTATCAATGGCCCTGTACATGTAATATTCAGAACATATACCATGCCACTTGATTTTTCATATGTAGGCTCTGTACATTCCCATCCATCAGGCAATACACACCCATCAGACGCTGACCTGCATATGTTCTCCAACACCGGCCCTGTCCATATAATAGTGGGTTATCCATATAATATGAATAACTTTTCAGCATATACGAGGAATGGAGACCCGTTAAAACTTAATATCATTTAATATTTATATCGCAATATTCCGCAATAACCACCAAATTGTTTTATTATATCACCGGATTCTGTGTAATCGCTAATAACATGTATATTGATTCCTGTTGCCTCATTGAGAAGTTTCCTGGTTTCAGGGTCTTTGAATTTTGATTCAGATATAAGAATATCCTCGACCATATTCATTCTGGAATACTTAACAAGTTCATCATATCCATATATGCTTAACCCTGTTTTATTTAAATTAATGAGAAAATTCTCTATAAGCTTTTCATCTGCAGCCAGCCTGGCACCTTTTAAAA
>JAJZWN010000138.1 GCA_021846695.1 Thermoplasmata archaeon | reverse complement strand
ATTTAGGGTCTCCGGTAGGCATGGCTTATGGCACATTCCTGGCAAGAAATGAGGAAAATTACCTTTCAGGAATAATGGATTATAAACCGGTAGTGTGCATTACAGGAGACGGGGATGCTATATTCGGAAATATTACCTCTGCCCTGTGGAGCGTCAAACATTATGGGCTTGGTGTAATATACATTATTTTGAATAATGGATCATGGGCTATAGAATGGCCATATTTTGAGAACACAACAGAAAAGTATGTTAAAAATTCAAAGGATATGCAATTTATAGATATTGACAGTCCCAGGATTGATTTTGCCACCATGGCAGGGGCCTTCAATGTGGGTTCCTACACTGTTAGAGACCTTACGGAATTAAGAACTGCATTTAAGAAATCCATAACAGGTGCTATTAAAGGAAATCCATCACTCATTGATATTATGCTGCCGAAATTGATAATGTAATATCTTTACTGTAAATTCAAATGACCCTTTACTAATATCCTTAATCAACCTCCATATTTATGTATTTCCTTATCAGCCATTCCTCATTGATGTCCATTGCTATGGCAACAACCAGTCTTATCAATGAATCACTATCTGGAAATGCACCTATCTTTCCTGTCCTTCTCTTTAATTCCTTATTGAATCTCTCTGTTACATTGTTTGTATGCAGTTTTCTTTGATGAGCTTTAGGGAATGATATGTATGAGTACAATGAATCATACCATTTATAGAACATGTCAATGGACCTGTTTAACTTCATTTCCTCCATTCTATCTATTGCTATCTTGAACAATGATTCATCCATTAATGCCTCCGACACTATTTTTGATATATCCTCCCACTGGTCCTTATTCATTGTCTTTTTTAAATTCTTCATGAAATGGAAATGGCAGTACTGCCACAGTGAACCGGGGAATGACTCTGTTACTGCCTTCCTTATTCCTGAATGGCCATCTGATATTACTAACTGAACTCCTGCCAATCCCCTTTCCTGTAACTTGAAGAAGAAGTTGCTCCAGTCCATCCCATCCTCGGAATTATATACATCCATTGATAATATCTGCCTTATTCCCTTGCTGTTTACTCCTATTGATGTATACAGTGCCATTGATTTGTATCTGCCATTTTTCCTGACCTTGAAGTATGCAGCATCTATGTATAAATATTTTATTTTATCCTCTATCCTGGTTTCAAGGAACTCCTTAACCTTGGTATCAAGATCCTTATTCAGTGATGATACGTACTCAGGCGATACACTTACACCTAAATTATTTATTATATTGTTAACAGATCTTGTTGACACACCACTGATGTATGATTCTGCTATTACAGAGTTTAAGGCCTTTTCCACAGTGGAGTACTTGTCAAATACAGTGGTTGTGAATGATCCTGACCTTAGATCAGGCTTATCTAATATTAATTCACCATCCACAGTCTTTAATTTCCTCTTCTTGGTTCCATTCCTGTAGCCTTTCCTATTATTATTCCTTTCATATCTTACAGCATTTAGCTGTTCAACGGCCTCCTCATCCATTACATTGTTTAAAAACCATGTAATCAGTTCCTTCTTTCCCTCTTTTCTGTCATTTATGAAAAGCTTTATTAATTCTTCTATACTTATTAATTGACTCTTTGTCTTTGTCATTTTTTCATCTCCTAATGAAGTTATGATATTGCAAAGAGTCATTTTAAATTTACAGCAGAATAATTACATTATCCCGAAATTCGGGGCAAGTTAATTTTATTTGGATCACCATCACGATTTCAGATATATTCCCATATTTTTCTGTCCACGTAAGAGAGTGACATATTGATAGTATTCCATTTATTTTAGTGCAATAAATCAATTTTAACTCATTATACCCGTTATGATTTCTCTGTAATATTGATTTGTGCAGTTTTAAAAGATGTTGAATATGAAAATAGCATTACTAAAAGGGCATAGGTGATTGATCACTTATATAATATATAGAAAATAAGATTAAAGTGCTCTTCTTATACCAGTTAAAAATTTGATTGTTTTATTAAATATTATTAGACCATTATAATCAAAAAAAATTATAAAGTTAAAATATGTATAAGCCATACTAAAAAGCCCGTGTGGGGTAATTTGGATATCCTGAAGGCCTGCGGAGCCTTAGATTCGGGTTCAAATCCCGGCGCGGGCGCACTTATAACTGTTTAAGTCCCTGTAATAGACAATCCGCAATATCTTGCCATTATTTATATACCCTGGATTCCGTTTTTATAATATAAAAATAATATTATATAATCCATATGCTATATTATAATTGGAATAAAAATAATTACTTAATTCCAGGGCCTTAATCGCTTTCCCTGCTTTTGAGATATAGCCTATAAACTGCAAAGAACCCATTCCTGGTCATTGTTTTTATCCTCATTCTTCCAGGGCATTTCCAGGTAAAGTCATATAAATCGTATTTGTCATAGTTATCTGTGCCATAGGCCTTGATGTATTCACTGATCAGGAAATCGAATTCCCGGAAGATCTTTCTTTTAGGCCTGAAATCTTCCAATGTGGCCTGCATCATTTCTTAACCCTCCATGTGATCTTCCAGTTATGGTCCTTCTCTATCATTCCAAGATCCTTCATGGCCATTATGATGCTCTTTGCCTTCTTGTAATCAATTCCAGTACTCTTAGGGAGATCCTCCAGGAAGGCAGGCCCATCTCTAAGCCTCCTTATTATTTTCTTCCAGTCTTCAGGAAGATCTAAAAACATTTTTCCATCCTTAATCATCTGGATCATCTCCTGGGTCTTCTTCCGGCTCTACAGGCCCATCTGGATAGTCAATTTCAGGCCCATGCCCTGGATGGAATGGCACATCGAAGGGAAAAGCATCCCGTGAAATATCATTTAGAGATGTGAAAGATGTTTCAGGTAGAA
>JAJZWN010000137.1 GCA_021846695.1 Thermoplasmata archaeon | reverse complement strand
TCTGTAGCTTCTATTTCCGCTATGCATTCGTTCATTGATTTTCCATATAGCTTTGAAATGACTATAGCTATAGCTGAATGATCTCCAGAAGTTGAAAAAAGGCTCTTGATAAAGGTTAATTTTCTTAATTCTTCCAGTGTCCTTGTATAATGTTCAGGCATAATATCAAGCCCCAGTATTGCTTCTTCCAGGCCGAGGCGCTTGCCCTGGAGCCTTGTTGTATATGCTATAATTTGCTTGTCTGTTTCCATCTTCTGCAGATGGTTTCTTATAGTCCCAGGACTAACATTGCATAATTTAGCAAGGTCACGTATGGACAATTTTGAGTTGTCAATCAGATACCGGGCAATTTCCGTGTCCAGTTTATCAACCATATTAGTATATTATAATAAAGAATAAAAATTTATGTTTTATAATTTACATTTACTGAACATTCGTATAATTAAATAAGTATAATTGGTAAGTATAATTATACATATACACAAAGTATTTATACAAACATACAATTAAGAGTTGATAAACATGGAAAACAGAATGCCTTTAATTGGAGAGAAATTCCCTGAAATGGATGTTGTTACAACACAGGGAAGCAAGAAGTTGCCTGACGACTACAAAGGAAAATGGTTTGTCCTATTCAGCCATCCAGGAGATTTTACTCCAGTATGCACCACTGAGTTCTTTTCATTTGCACAGAGAAATGATGAATTCACTAAATTAAATGCTGAATTAATAGGTCTAAGTGTTGATTCAAAAATATCCCATATGGAATGGATAAACTGGATACATGACAATCTGAAAATAGATGTTAAATTTCCCATAATAGCGGATCCTATGGGAAACGTTGCAAAATCTCTTGGCATGATACATGCTGAATCTGCAACATCTACTGTAAGGGCAGTATTTATTGTGGATGACAAAGCAGTGGTAAGGGCCATACTTTATTATCCCCTGGAGATAGGAAGAAATATATCTGAAATTCTCAGGATGATCAAAGCACTGCAGATGGTTGGCAAATATAAGATAGCAACACCTGCAAACTGGCCTGACAATGAATTAATGAAAGGGAGATTTATAATTCCTCCACCGGCAACTATGAACGATATACCGGAAAGATTAAAAAAATATAAGGGATATGCCTGGTGGTTAACATACCGTGATGCTCCTGAAGAAGAAGTAAAAGAAGCAAAGGAAGTATCAAGAATGAAGGAGGCGAATTAAATGCCGATGTACGAAACAGAAAATAGTTTAGATGAAAAGACAAAGGATATGTCAAGAGCAAGGCAATCGCTAATAGAGGAAATGCAGGCAATAATGTTCTATGATGAGAGATTGGATGCATCAAAGGATCCTGTATTGAAGGAAGTAATAAAGCATAACAGGGACGATGAAAAAGAACATTTCTCATTGCTGCTGGAATACCTCAGGAGAAATGACCCGGAACTTGACAGGGAATTAAAGGAAATATTATTCTCCAAAAAAGAATTAAAAGAGCTTGGGGATTAAATATTTATTTTTATAAACCCTGTGAGGAGACTTAAATATTTTTAATGCTTTTTTTAAAAACAATTATAATATCAAATAATTTTTAAAACAAAAGGCAATTCCATGCCATGTATAATATTGTTGTACTTGCATCTGGAAACGGGTCAAATTTTCAGGCAGTGGTGGATGCAATAGATAATGGCGTCATAAATGATGCAAAGATTTCAAAATTAATATGCAATAATAAAAGGGCGTATGTACTCCAGAGGGCAAGGAACAGCGGTATAATGCCTGTCCTGGTAGACAGTAAAAAAGAAGATTATAACAATATTATATCTGAGATTCTCGCTGCAGAAAACCCGGATTTAATACTTCTGGATGGGTACATGAAAATAATTCCAGATAATATAATAGATGCTTATCCTTTCAAAATGATAAACCTCCATCCATCATTATTGCCTGCTTTTGGCGGCAAAGGCTATTACGGGGGGAAAGTCCATGAAGCTGTTATAAAATCCGGCGCAAGGTTTTCCGGCTGTACAATTCATTTTGCTACAAAGGATGTTGACAATGGGCCTATTATAGACCAGAGAGTTGTTGAAGTATCTGACAGTGATACACCGGAGTCACTGGAAGAAAAGATACATGAGGAGGAACATAAAGCACTTGTATATTCAATAAATTTGCTGATTACAAAAAGGTATTCAATTAATGGCAAACGTGTAATCAGGGAATAATTATTTCAATATCAGGTGCAATCCATCGAACAGTATGTATATTGCAAATGCAAATATTATAGCTGCAGAAACAATTTTAATGTATTTTTCATAGCCCGTTCCAAAACGCCACACAACATATGGGAATACTATTGTCCACACCACGATTCCAGAATATAATCCGGTGATGGAAAATATGCTCAGTTCCTTGAGCAGGAAGAATCCAACTGTAAACCACCATATTATCTGAAAAGGGTTTGTCAATCCCATGGTTACTCCTAAAACATAATTGCCTTTCCTTGTTTTTGATGGCATTTTTGACCTGAGTATTGATATGCCCAGGTAAAGCATGAAAATACCACCTATTATGTATATAACCTTCAGAATTGTAGGGCTTATGATTCCATTGGTAAGGAATACTATGGCAAAAAATGTTAAATCCGCGGTCATTGCACCTAATCCTACAAGTGTGCCATGAAGCGGAGATTTAAGCGCTTCGTTTGCAATAATTGAATTTACGGAACCGGGCGGGCCTGCAAGTGATAGCCCCAGCAGGATGCCTAAGCCATAGTCGTAAAGAAACATCTATGGAAATATTATAGGAGTATTTTAAAATTATAGCAATGACATATTTTTAAGGACAATATATCCTGCAGCCAGGTCTTCCAGCCCTATTCCAAGGCATTTGAAAACAGATTTGCTGTTTCTGTATTTATCAGGGTTTAACATAAA
>JAJZWN010000136.1 GCA_021846695.1 Thermoplasmata archaeon | reverse complement strand
AACAAAACTGATAAGGAGGGTAAAGAACAGGGTAAGAAAATTATAAGGTGACAGGGGCTATGATTCCAAATTATAGTTTATTACCTACATTTTTATACTTTTATTCATGAACCTGAGTATCCAGCTTTTTGCAAAGGTCAGGCTGGATGACAGTTTCTCAAAGCATTCCTTAATCCTTCTTTTCAGATCATATTCAGAATTTATTGTAGCAATCGATACAGCCCTCTTTACACTTTTCCATATGAATTCTATGGGATTAAGGTCTGGTGAATAGGGTGGAAGGAATATTAGCTTTATATTCAATGATTCTGCACTCTCCTTCACGGCTTTTGAATGATGGGACCTGAAATTGTCCAGTATAATTATAATCGACTTTTCAGGATTGGATTCTCTTATGCTCTTCAAAAATAGGATAATGTTCTCCTTCTTAGAATGATCCTGGAATCTTACAACGCTGTTTCCATTTAGGGAATAGAAGCCGAAGGTGTTTGCCCGGTATTTTGAGGTATCCTTAATGATCTCCGGTTTCGTGAAGGACCATACCCTAACAGTATTTGCTGTTGTCTGTGGTGCAGACTCATCAAAGAAGCCGATTATGCCTCCTTCCATGGATATATTCCCTAAGTTTTTTTTAAAGCATCTTCTGCATCTTTCGGCCCGCGTTTATCATGAGGGCATGGCTTCGCATGCCTCATGCCCATCTTCTTCAGTATTACCCATACCTGCTTCATTGTATATTCTATTCCGAATTCTTCTATTATAATATCACTGACCTGTGCTGTTGTGTACTGCCCGTCCTTAAGCTTCTCTTTCAAAAGGCTCCTCTGTTCTTCTGACATCTTTGATGGCCCCTTTCCTGCATATCTCGGTATAAGACCCCTGTATCCATTCTGATTCCATCTTCCCTGCCATATATAGCCGATCATCTTTGTTATGTCGATTCTCTTCGCAGCTTCTTCCACAGAATCACCATCATATCTATATTTCACGAAAAGGAGCCTTTTCAGCATCTTTGTGCTTCTTTCTAGGCTTTTTATCAGCCTGTTCAGGTCATCCTCATCCATCTTTCTCTCGATGGGATACATCTCTTTTTTTGCCATGAAAATGTAATACTTATAAGTACAATAATGTTAGTAAATAACTATAAATAAGGTTTTTCATGATTTCTGACTTTCGTCTTAAAAAAAATTTAAATATATATTTATTATAACACACTATAGTTAAGTAATTTTATGTATTGTGAATCCTTATATGGATTCCCTGATATAATAAGGGTGTTTAAATGAATGATTTTGAACAATTAGATAATGGAAAGGCATGGTATCAAAAGAAATTGTTTACATTAGCATCTATGGGATTATTCCTCGACGGGTATGATTTGTCTATAATAACAATGGCAATACTTGTGATCCCATCGCAACTGGATTTTACCAAACTAGAATATGTGCTTGTTGATGTATCATCCTTTGCTGGGATGCTTATAGGTGCTCCAATACTTGGAATGCTATCTGATAGGATAGGAAGAAAAAAAATTTTTGGCCTTGACCTGATATTTTTTGTTGTGTTTGCTGTAACTTCAGGTCTATCAAGCAATTTTGTTGAATTATTTTTATCCAGATTATTGATGGGTATTGGTATAGGTGGCGATTATCCTATAAGCTCAACAATGATGTCCGAGTTCTCCCCAAAGAAATACAGGGGAAAATTATTAATATCGATGGTTGGCATGTACTGGCTTGGTGTCTTTGTTTCTTCTGCTGTAAATTACGTTTTTGTGATTTATCCATATTTCTGGAGATACACATTTATTATAGGTGGATTAATAGCAATACCTG
This sequence comes from Thermoplasmata archaeon, assembly GCA_021846695.1. Next base: position 1,116 of record JAJZWN010000136.1, on the reverse strand, counting down.
TAATATTATTAAGATTCGAAATACCCGAATCACCAAGGTGGATCGTATCAAAGGAAAAAATTGAAAAAGGTAAAAATAAATACAGTAAAAAATCACCTAAATTTTATACAATGTTGATATTTGTTCTACTTGCATGGTTTATATTTGATGTTGCTGCATATGGCATTGGTTTCTATTACCCTGTTATTTTCAGTACTTTAGGCTTTAAGGATCAATTTAGGTCAATAGCCGAAATAAGCATGTTGATATCGATGGGGGGCATTTCCGGCTATTTAATAGCCTTGCCATTAGCTGATAGAATAGGAAGAAGATTCCTGATAATAGCGGGATTTTTTATAATGTCTATACTTTTAATTCTGGGTTCTATTATAAGAATAACAGGATTGTATACAGTTCCATTCTTCTTTTTATTTGTTTTATTTGAACAATGGGTTGGTGCAGTTACATTATTTTATCCAACTGAAATATTTGACACATCAATAAGATCCAGTATGCAAGGGCTTGCAACCGCTGTTTCAAGGATTGGTGCAATTATGGGTATTGTTTTATTTCCATTATTTCCCATATTTAGTTCCCTATCTATATTTGCAGGGTTCTCAGTTATAGGTTTGATTTTGGTTATTTTTTTCGCCCCTGAAACCAAAAACAAATCGCTTGAAAAAAATGTGGAAAATTATACATTATCAAAATAAACTTTAATTCTTTTTAATATTTTGGTTGTGTACTAGTCAGAAATCATAAAAAATCTTATTTAGCCTCAGCTATATGACGATATAGCTGTGAGAATTGGGGGTGATTGTTATGCAACTGACCATCGAGGCCGTTAATCAGAATAGACGCCCTTCGACTAGATTTCATACCTTATTAATATCTAATAAGGTGAATAGGAGTTTGTCTAGTTGGTTATGGATAGTTTAAACTTATACACAACTAAAGAGCCGATAACTTCCAAATGTGTTTGTTAACATAGTAAACAGAAACCATAACCGGGGCCCTTGCCTTGATTTTACCCATAAATGTCAATTCAGATATTTCTTCAGGTGTTCGCGGCCTCAATTCAAAAACATGGTAAGGGCATACAGCCACACACTGTCCCTTAGCCTCACATTTTGACTG
>JAJZWN010000024.1 GCA_021846695.1 Thermoplasmata archaeon | reverse complement strand
TTATGGTTTCACTGTCCCTTATCTCGAATCCCCTTGCGTAACCAAAAAATGAGTTACCTGCGGCCATACTGCCATATATTGGTATAAAATATTATAATCTTTCCAATCACACTATGAATCTTGGTATAACCAGCATTGCAAAGAATAAATTGAATAGAACAATTGATGCCATTCCAACGTAAAGGTAGTTTTTGTCCTCAAGAAATGAAAGCCATCCTATGAATACCACGGTAATAGGGGTAAATATCAATACCCAGAGACCAACTGTTATGAAATAAAGCCCATCAATTTCCGAAAGTCCTGACAAAATTTTATTCAGTGAAACGGATCTTGAATCAATTCCGTGCGCAAGTGCATAATGATAATCGGACATCTGCGCAAGTGTGTATCCGTCTCCACCGTTTTTTGCGAATAATAGTATAACGCCTACTATAATAAATGACACACTTATCATTACACCTGCTTTAAGGAAATAGCTTATTATTATTTCATCATCGTGATTTTTCATTATTATCCCTCCACTCTTTTCTCTTAGAATTATAATACAGTAGAGATATTAAGACTATGGATATTATAATTGATATAAAGAACTGTATCATCAGTGAGAAAGTTATAATGAAATTTATCAGGTGAAGTCCCTTGAATACCATATCAAACCCGAGGAAAGACAGAATTGCAAAGAATATCCACCTAATGTTTTCATTTGAAATCTTCACAAGAACCTTTGCACCGAAATATGCCCCTATCAGTACACCTATTGCAGTGGCTGCGGCTATGAACAGATTTATATATCCCTCATACCAGTAAATGGAACTTCCAGTTGCTGCTGTTATTCCTATCATGAAATTGCTGGAAGTGGTTGTAACTTTCATGGGAAGATTCATTGCCCAGTCCATGCCCAGTACCTTTAATGCTCCGGAACCTATTCCCAGGAGCCCCGATACAAATCCTGCGAAGAACATTACTATTTCTCCCAGCCACCATCTGATGCCATGGTATTTTATTGTCTTTCTCAGCCTTTCGTCATAATAGGATCCGGTTAACTGAAATAATTTAGTGCTCCAGTCTGGTTTTGTCTCCGGTGGAATCTCCTTTCCTATTTTTTTTATTGTCGGTATTAATGAAAATAAAAGCACAAGACCAAAAATAACATAAACACTCCATATGAGTGAATGTTTATCTATAAAAATCAATGTCAGTGAGCCTACTATTGCACCTGTGGTGGTGGCAATTTCCAGTCCTATTCCTATTTTTATGTTAGCTATTTTTTTCTTTGTATATGCGCTTGCAGAACCGGCAGATGTTGCTATGGTTGATATAAGGCTTGCTCCAGCAGCAAAAATAAAAGGAATGCCGTAGAATAAAGTTAGAACAGGAACTAAGACGGTACCACCACCTAAACCTGTTAATGAACCGATAAATCCAGCAATAATAGAACCGAATACTATCAGGAGAAACTTCAACGCTATTAAAATTAAAGTCATTTAATCTTTATTACTTTACCATATTTATCGTTTGTTGATAGTAATTATGTTTATGATATGTGTGAAAATGTTCCAGTTATCTGGTTACTTATCCGTGAAACATTTATTTTAGGCAAGGCACTGATGCTCCTGGGAATATTCGAAATCAATTCGACAGAATTACATCGAGAAGTTTTTATTCCATATTTTCAGGAAGCGACCATAAAACTTACGCTGATCAGGAAAATAACTGAATGAATCACTGAAATCAAAAGACCTGGAGTACCTGAATGGCAGTGGGGTCTCATAAAGACAAAATTCAAATAGGAAGGATATTCAAAATTCATCTGGTCAGAATGTATGTTCCCATCCAAAAAAGAAATGTACGAGAACAGGATAGACACCTATGTCCTCAACCTTGAGAACATAACAGGCGGGTACGGTATAGTACACTGCATGACCGCCACTATGGAAGTGATTAAAATGGCAAGATCGTTTTTGACATTGAAAGATGTGGATTCGGAAGAATTTATAGGAATGGTAAACAGAGCGTTGTATTATAAATCAATGATTGGTACAAAGAAAGCTGTAGTTCCAATATTGAAGGGAAAATATGCAGGACTTCTATTTGAGAAACCCTCAACAAGGACAAGGACTTCCTTTGAAGTGGCGTCTGAAAGAATGGGTGCACATACATTATATTTGTCATCAGACCAGATACACCTTTCAGGGGGAGAACCAGTAAAGGATGTTGCAAGAATGCTTGGTGGATGGCTGGATATACTTGTAGCCAGGGTTTTTGCACAGTCCACATTAACTGAACTTGCGAAGTATTCAGGGCTTCCGGTGATAAATGCATTGAGTGATTCCGAGCATCCAACACAGATGATATCTGATTTCCTTACGATAATGGAAAAGAAAAAAAATTTTAAGGGGTTAAAAATGACATTTATAGGAGACGGAACTAATAATATTACAAATTCTCTCATGATGACGTGCTCCATGACCGGAATTAATCTAACAATAGCTACTCCGGATGGTTACCAGCCAGATGCATCATACAGATCTGCAGCCGAAAAGATTGCTGCGAAGCAGGGCAGCACAATAACTGTCACCCATGATGTTGCAGGAGGAGCAAAAGGATCAGATATACTTTATACCGATGTATGGGTCAGCATGGGTGAGGAGGCACAAAGGCAGCAGAGAATTAAAGATTTCCAGGGATTCCAGATCAACAGTGATGTACTGAAACTGGCAGAGCCCGATGCAATAGTAATGCACTGCCTTCCGGCTGAGAGGGGGCTTGAAATAACAGATGAGGTCATAGAGGGAAAACAATCCGTGGCATGGCAGCAGGGTGTAAATAAGATATACGGTGCTGCAAGCAGCATAGAATGGGCAATGAGGGATTGATACTGTGGACCGTATAGTGATAGCCCTTGGTGGCAATGCACTAGATACTGGAAAATCAAGCATAATGGAACAGATAGGAAAAGCCTCTGAAACATTTATCAGATTGTCAAATGTCATAAACAGCAATGAAGCCGTGATAACCTACGGAAATGGGCCACAGATAGGGGAAATATACCACAAAACATCTTATCCTCTGGACATAAGCGGAAGCATGTCACAGGGACTTCTCCTGCACATTCTTTCCATGGCATACAATCCACTCCAGCTTTCAGGCAAACTCAAAAAGAGCGCTGTTCCTATTTTGACACATACTTTTATTGATAAGGATAAATACACATTAAAACCAATCGGCCCATTTTATGACCATAAGATTGATGATTCCTATGCCATGGAAATTAGCAAGGGTTACAGAAAAATGGTGAAGTCCCCTGAACCCACGGGCATAATGGAAATAGATTCAATAACATATTTAATGTCCAATGGCTATTTGCCACTTGCTGTTGGAGGAGGGGGTGTCCCCGTGGAGAAATTGGATACAGGATATGCGGGCTTTGAGGGTGTCGTTGACAAGGATTTGAGCTCATCCCTCCTTGCAAACCAGTTAGCGGCAAAGAAACTTATCATTATTACAGATGTAAATAATATATACCTGGACTTCAAAAATAAAATCGACCCTATCAACAGAATAGGATACAGTGAACTGCTCTCTTATTACAATAAAATAAACTTTGAAGAAGGTACAATTAAGCCAAAAATTCTTGCTTCACTTAAATTCATAGAAAAAGGTGGAGAAAAGGTCTATATTACATCTATTGACAATATAGATAACATGGAAACTGGAACAGTCATTGAAAAGGGATAAAACAAATTAGGGTCTTCAAACATCTGAGGTGATGTTTAGAGTAAATAAAATCCAAATAACCCTAATATTATTGAAATCAGGTTTAATGATGATAGATGTATATTATGAAAGTTCGGTGGTTCATTGATTATTTTATTACTGCTTTGTTACTTCCCATCAAATCGTTATCTTTCCAGTATTTTTTTACTATTATGGATAAGGAAATTACAATGGGTATTATAAGTATGGCAAAGGTTTTCTCGAAACCTATGTATGGTATTATTGCTGCAAATATCAGGGGTATAACCATGAAAAGGCTCATATTATATGCATAATAATAGGAATTCACTGCATTCCTTTCCTCTATTGTAGATCCTCTTGCAATTTGTACGGTTGATATTGGGAATATGGAACCATGAGGTATGCCGAGAACCATCATGAGGGCCAGAAAATCTGTATAGTTCGGAAGGAATGGAAAGAGTGCCAGGGCAAAAATGGTAATTCCGGGAGCAATTATCAATGGTATCCGGAGATTTCTTATAGGTCTTATGCTCAAATATATTCTTGTGAATAGTGAAACGGTAAAAAAGAAGACAAATGGAAGATAAGCCATATAACTGCTCACGTGAAACCTTGTTTCCGAAAATATTGCAAGAAATACGGTCAGTGCTGCGAAAGGAACATTATAGGTTGTAATGGTAAGAACAGATGAAATGAAACCCTTATTATGCCATACATATCTACCATGCGTTTCTCTTTTGTTCTCTGGAAATTCCATGAAAAACGATGTTATAATCCCTATAATGCCAAGAGGGACAAAAAATAAAAAGAGTGTCCTGTAATATATTATAGTAAGTAGATAAGTCTCCAGTGAAGGGCCGAATACAAGGCTGAAGCTCAGCCCAACAGCATATATGCCCAGTAATCTTTCCCTGTCCCTTTCATTAGGATACAGTGAGGCGGATGTTATTATATTCGGCAATATTATGCCATATGCAATTCCTATAAGGAAAGATATTATAAAGACGCTGACATCCCCGGATAAATAATACAGAAAAAGAAAACCTGTAAGTGCAAAATTGGCTATAATAAAAATTTTTTTTCTGAGCCCAGACTTCAAGAGTGGATTCAGAAACGCTGTTGCCAGCACAGTGCCCAGATATATGATTGCGGTCACCAGTGCAGTGGCAATATATGAGAAATTAAGGACATATTTGGAGAAGAGTGGCACAGTGGTAACAACCATGTTATTGGTAGACCTCATCGATATTCCCATGAGTATTAACACTGTTGAATAGAGAATGAATAACTTTTTGCCTGCCACCTGATTATTCATGTATGATTAGTGCTTGATTTTATTTATATGATTTCTTGTCAGCTAGAAGAACATTTAATCTTCTGTGAAGGGAATTCCCTGTGTTAAACGTTAAAAAAAAATAAAATTATTTTTTAAACAGAGCAGGTCCTAATGGAACTAAGCCTTCTTTTACAGAATTACTGACTATGGCAAAGCTTGTGTAAACTGCAAAGAATGCTGTCAGGAATCCAAACACCCCTCCCAGGCGGGTCAATGTGGTAGATGAATAATATGCTCCGAACCCAAGCATAAAGAATGCAAGCCACAGAAACAGAAATGTGAGATTCAACGACAGGTTCAATCTAATAGCACTGGCCCACATATATAGTGTAAACAGTCCCCATAATATCAAAGCAATACCGAGGGCGGTTGCAGGTATGGTTATTATTTTCATTGAGGCAAATAAGACAAGGAATCCATAAAATAACCAGAATGACCCATAACTGGTGAAGGCAGTGAAGCCAAATGTATTTCCACGACGCATTTCAAATGCCCCTGTGAGCAACTGGGCAAATCCTCCATAACTAAAAGCCAGTGGCATTACTACTGAAACTGCAGCTACTGAAAGTATCCCAGCATTGACAAAGCTTAGCAAAAAGGTTGTAAATCCGAATGCCGCAAGCCCTAATGGTGCAGGATCAGCCAGAAACGATTTATTTATCTGATTTACATTCAGGGGGTCTTCTGTCTTAATTTTATTTATTGCTACGTTCTCATTTTTTATGTCTTTATTGTTTTCCATGATTAATCACCTTCCTCCTTTTTTATTATTTCAACAGCTTTTTTTATTTCCTCAACTGATGCTTCGTTTTCAAGGGTGCTTATATCTCCCGGAAGCTGATTCAGATAAACTGCCTTTATGACCCTTCTCATTATTTTCCCAGATCTCGTTTTTGGAACAGCGTCTACTATATGTATCTCCTCAGGAACCATAATTGGGCCAAGGTCCGCCCGCACCCTTTTTTTAATGCTGTTTATAACCTCAACGCTTTTTTCATATCCATCCTTCAGGGTTACAAAAGCGATTATTGTATCACCTTTTACAGTATCTGGCTTTCCAAAAACTGCTGCCTCTGCGACCTCTTTCATTGCAACGAGTTCATCTTCCACCTCTATGGTTCCTATTCTGTGCCCGGAAACCTTCAAAACCTCATCGCTTCTCCCCAGTAACCAGTAATATCCATCTTTGTCCTTAATTGCATAATCACCCATCAGATATTGTTCCGGGAATTTAGAGAAGTACACATCCATGTATCTTTTCTCATCGCGGTTCACAGTGAGCATTAATCCAGGCCATGGTTTCCTCAATACTATATATCCTTTCTCCCCATCTTTGACCTCTTTTCCATCATCACCATATATTACTGGGTCTATTCCAGGCATTGGAAACGTTGCCGAACCAGGCTTTAGATCTGGTAAACCAAGATGTGCTGAGGGGGCAATGGTAAAACCACCGGTTTCTGTCTGCCAGTAAGTATCTATTATGGGGCATCTGCTTTTACCTATGACATCATAATACCAGTGCCATGCTGCAGGATTTATGGGTTCGCCAACAGTTCCCAGGGTCTTAAGGGAAGAAAGATCATGAGATAGGGGATATTTCTCTCCGTATTTCATTAAGAGTCTTATTGCTGTGGGAGATGTATATAATATATTCACACCATATCTTTCTATGATGTCCCACATACGGTCGGGCTTAGGGTAATCTATGGCCCCTTCGTACATGATTGATGTCATTCCCAGCAGAAGCGGAGCAAAAACAATATAACTGTGCCCGGTTATCCACCCTATATCAGCTGCACACCACCAGCGATCTTCGTCCTTTGGATTAAAGCCCCATTTCAGCGTGTTTGCAACCCATACAGGATATCCACCATTACCATGTACTATTCCCTTGGGCTTTCCTGTAGTGCCTGATGTATATAGAATAAATAGGGGATCATTGGAATCGAGTTCTTCAGGTTTCACGTATCCATCCTCAAGAATTTGGTCATAGTAATAATCCCTTCCAGATTCCATATTTATTTTGTTATTGGCGTTTTTCACCACTATTACATTATCCACGCCCTTGCTGAGATCAATTGCTGCATCCACTATTCTTTTCAGTTCTATAATTTTGCCCTTTCTGAATCCCCCATCGGCTGTGATTACAGTTTTTGAATTGGAATCGTCAATCCTCTGGGCAAGTGCCTCTTCACCGAATCCGGAGAATACAACATTAAATACTGCTCCGATTCTTGCACAGGCAAGCATAGCTATTGGAGCCTCCAGTATCATGGGAAGGTATATTGTAACCCCATCCCCCTTTTTTATACCAAGGTTAAGCAGTGCCTTTGCAAATGCATTCACACGTCTGTACAGACCGTAGTATGTAACAACCTTTTCCTCTCCTTTTTCTGGAACCCATATATAAGCAACCTTATTTCTCTTTTCATTGTTGGCATACCTGTCCAGGCAGTTATATGACATATTGGTTTTTCCATTTATAAACCATCTGTAAAATGGCTTCTTTGAGTCATCAAGAACCTTATCAAAGGGACTGAACCAGTCTATGATTTTGGCTTTCTCTTTCCAGAAGCTTTCAGGATTTTCCAGCGATTCCTTATATTCCTGTCTATATCTGGCGAGGCCTACCCGATATTTTTCATCCATGGGCAATGTTTCGTTCATAATAAAATATACACTTATACATTATTTAAATATTTCTATAGTATTATAAATACGTCATATGTCTATTTATTCATACTAAAAATGCTAGTTTAACTTTTTAAACTATACATAAAATTACCATTTTGTCGAGCTTTCTTTAATTTAGCAGATTTAGAACTTTTAATGGAAAGACAGTGTATTTCTAAATTAATATGCCTTAACAATCGTGAATTTTTAACCTATATTAAATAAATGCAACAACTAAATCTTATATCGACATTTGATATATAAGAAATTTGTATTTATCCAATATGATAATATTTCAATAGTGTGATAGTATAGTATACTTTGGAAATGTTTAAATATTATAATGAAATACTCTTATGCTTAAGGAGGTGTTTAGTATGGAAACTGAAAATACTCAGATAGAAAGAAAAATGCCTGCCAAAAAGGAAAACAGATATGATTTCCAGAAATCTGACATAGAAAAGGAACCTATGGTCAGAATGGAGGAAATTGCCAAACAAATATCTGTTACATGGAAAAATGCCAGTCTAAGGATTGCAGATGTGAAGAGGCTTATACCATATCTTGCTGCCCAGGCTTTTGTCCAGACAGGGGAATCCGAGGATGACATACTGGATTATATAGACGGATATTTCAAGCCTGCGCTACTTGAATATGTATACAGCATACGCAATTCAGCCAAATTCAAACTCATTGAGAGTTAAATTTTATTTAGTTTTTTATTTGCCGGTTCATCCCGGTATCTAATTTTCATTTATTTTTAAATTAAGTTTTCTGAAACCATACATTATATCACTGTCTATCCGGTCATCTGGAGTGGGCTTTATGATACTGTATGAAGGCACAGCCTTTGAAAATTCTTCCAGTGCAATTCTGGCTTCCAGCCTTGCAAGTGGAGCACCGAGACAAAAATGCACACCATGTCCGAAGGCTATATGCCTTTTTTCAACCCGGTGCGGATTGAATGTATCACCATCCCTGAATATTTCCTCATCCCTGTTTGCAGAACCAAGATATAATGCCAGTATGTCATTTTTAATAATCTCCACTCCACCAATCTCTGTATCTATTTTAGAATATCTCCTGGTTGATTGCACCGGTGACCGGTATCTCAAGGTTTCTTCTACAATCCATGGTATAATGGAGGGATTCTGTTTCATTTCAGGGTATATACCTGGATTTTCATATAATGAGAGCAGGGCATTTGTTATAAGATTTGTTGTGGTTTCATTTCCTGCTACCAGGAGCAGTATTGCAAATCCTGCAATTTCCCTGTCGGAGAGTTTTCTGCCATCCATTTCAATGGTGGACAGTCTCGATATAAGATCGTTCTTATCAGAGTTTCTGTCAATCTTTTTATAGAAATAATCCGCCATCTGATTCTGTGTTTCAATATCAGGTCCCCTGCCAAGGGATGTGGCAAGCTTATCCGACCAGTCATGGAATAACCCGGAATCCGACTCAGGCACACCCATCATCTCTGAGATAACCCTTATGGGCAACAGGTATGAAAGATCTGACACTATGTCTGAATTCTGTTTTTCAACAATTTCGTGGACAAGGTTCCCCGCAATTTTCCGTATACGTGGTTCAAAGAGATCTATGCTTCTGGGGGTAAATGCACCAGTGACAAGATTCCTCAAAGTTGTATGCTGTGGTGGATCCAGGAGGAGAATGCTTGGTGTTGTTTTCTCATTGAGCAATTCTGCCATTTCCCCACCCAGAAGGTCTCTGAACTGTGATGAAAAGTTCTGATGGTCTGAAAGAATTCTGGAAATATCACTGTATTTGAAAAGGTGTGTCATATTCCCCTCTCTGAATACCGGTGAATTCTGCCTCATTTCACGGTACCATTCAAATGGATCTTCCTTATAAGTGGGTACATGCATGATTTAATATTGCCATTTCATATATTATATTGCCCATAAAGAAATTGAAGAAATTATCCCTGAATTTTTTATTTAATCAATAAAAATAAAAAGGATTGTAATATCACTTTATAAATGATTCAGAAATATTACAATGGCAAGCCGTCATATGGCGATGATTTTGACTATATCCTCATATCCCGCATGAAGCTGGATAAGGAGACATCAGACAACATCCTCCATGATGTTTACTCCAACAATTACGACGTGGCATTACTGTTTGGCAGGCAAGGAATTATTGCGTTCATCTACGGCATACTGATAAAACTCTCACTTTCGGTCAAAAAAGGAAAAATACTTCCATTCGGCACAATTTACTCGAAAAATGCCTATGATTATCTTCTTTCAAAAAATATTATCCCGGACATGGAAAAAAATATGATACTGGGAAATGTGCTTCTATTGAAAAACCGCAGCTTTCAGCACAAATCATTCTATACGAATCTGAAATGCACTGAAAATATACGCTTTACGGATTTTCTTGACCTCACAATTAAGCGGGGAAATATGTTCAAATATGTTATTGTAGGGATTTCTGGGGTATTTGTTAACGAGGGCATGCTACTACTCCTTCATGTTCCACTTGGACAGGTTTTGAGCATCATACCTGCAATAGAGGTTTCAATCATCTATAACTTTGTTTTGAACAATAGATTTACATTTCACGGAAGGGGCCATTTTTACCTGAGGCTCACAAAATACAATTTATTCAATCTCATAGGCTTTGGCGCCAACCTCGGCGTTTACTATTCCGCACTGTACTATAAAACCAATATATATGTAGCAGATTTCCTTGGCATACTGGTGGCGTTCATAATAACATATACAACTGCCACCATGATAGTGTGGTAATATGGAAAAAACAGAAAGCATGGAAAGAATACAGCGTATTATAATAAACGAAACAGCGACAGTCCTTATTATTTCTGCTTTTGCTGCTTTCGGACTATTCGGATATCTTAACATTTTTGCCATAGCCCTGGAAACCACATTGCTTGTATTTGCATTCATATTGCTTCTCATATCCAACCTCAATGGCAGATATAAATTCAACCCATTGTACATCCAGGCCTTTGTATATTCTACCATGCTGGAGGCTGATCTGGTAATCATGATGGCGATTTCCAATCCATTTTTTAAGTATACCCTTATTGCAGTAGCAACCATATCCCTCATATTTGCTTCCTATAAGTTCTATAAAGACCCTTATTCCTATGATATCTTAAGAAATATGGAAAACAGGGTAAAACAATTATACATTATTATAGCGGCTGCATTCCTTATAGCTGTATCAGCAATAGCCATGCTAGCAGTATTTGCACCCACAGATGAATTCCTGATAGACCTCTACTCAGCAATGCAATTTATGCATGGGTTAAATCCATACAATCCTGCAACCACAGCCAGCGTATTTCTTTACTTCAAAAGCTTCAACCTGGACCTGAATGTTACACCCACCATGTACGGAAAAGACATAACTCTTCTGGGATATCCTTCACTGGCATTTCTGATTTACATACCCTATGTCTATGTGGGAAAATTTGCAAACCTTATAATTTCTGCCATAGCTTTCATACCATTTATTATTATATATAGAAAATTTAATGATAAAAAAATGGGACTGTACGCCATGCTTGCACTGCTTGTCAACGTAATATTCCTTTACAGTGCGGCATTTTCACTGATCGGGCTTGTATGGGTTGTATTCCTGATGGCATCATATTACTTCAGAAATGAGCCAACATACTCCGGGATATTTTTTGGATTGTCCCTATCTGCAAAACAGTTTCCTGCACTGATTTTTCCATTCATGTTTTATATGATTTACAGGGAAAAAGGCATTCTTGAAGCTATCAAGTGGACCGTGTCAGCATTCCTTATATTCATGCTAATCAATGGTTATTTCATTATAAGGTCTCCAGTACTCTATTTTAAGGACATACTTTCACCAGAAATAATAAAGCTCATAGGAATAGGATTCGGGCCATCCCAGCTTTCATTCCTTAATTTTGTTCATGTTCCGCCACAACTGTTCGCAATTATTATGATGCTTTCATTAGTGGCATTTTTTGTTCTATATATTAGGCATTATGACACCTTGAAATTTGATCTCTTTGTGTTTCCTGTATTGATACTTCTATTTAATTACAGGCTTCTCATAACCTATGTGGCTTTCTGGCCTCTTATATCCATAATATCCATAGAGGACATAGATTATGGCAGAAAACTTTCCATTAACAGAAAAATTATCAGGCGCTATGCAACCTATGCTCTTGCCATACTGATTGCTATCCTTATTGTTGGAGCCTATTTCGGGGTGCATCCGGAAGAAAATGTGAAAGTTAATTCTATAAGCCTTGATTTATCTCATGGAAAGGTAAAAAAGATATTTGTGAGTGTTGCATATACGGGCCAAAAATCCGAGAATATATATTTCAGGGGTATAATAAACGAAACCAGCTATAACGGGCTACTGTTCAACTATTCGGGGAATAAATTAATTCCGGGTGCCACAACAAATATAACACTTTATCCGGTACGTGGTGAAACAATTCCCGATAATATTACCATCGATCTGATTGCATACAATGGCACAATACAGGGATCATCAGCATACAGCATATACCAATGGAAGGTTATGCCCTACCATGATTTACTATATAATCCTCCGCAAAATAAGTTATCGCTAAATCAGAGCCTGCCCTGAATAGTGCAATTAAAGCCTCGTTTATGGCATCGGGAGCCAGGTTTCCTGATAATACAGCATTTTTTATCATGCTGTATTCCCCGCTAACCATATATGTTGCCAGAGGTTTTTTATAGAGTTGTTTTGCACGGTAAATCATGTCAAGGTAAAATAAAGCAGGTTTTACCATTATTATATCTGCCCCCTCCTTTATGTCAAGGCTTATTTCATCCATGGCCTCATCTCCATTTCTGTAATCCATCTGATAGCTCTTTCTGTCACCGAATTGTGGTGCGGAATCGGCAGCATCCCTGAAAGGACCATATAGATTGGAGGCGAATTTGGAACTGTATGCCATAATAATTGTGTTGATGTATCCACTGGTGTCCAGGGCTTTGCGTATGGTTCCTACCTGGCCATCCATCATTCCAGATGGAGCAATGATATCTACTCCAGCTTCAGCATAGCTTATAGCCTCTTTTCCATAGATATCAAGTGTTTTATCGTTGTCCACATATCCACTGGATATTATTCCACAGTGCCCAGTATCCGTATACTCGCACAGGCACAAATCGGCTATAACATTCAATTTTGTATTGGCCTTTGCTGATCTGATAGCATTTTGTACTATACCATTGTGGTCATAGGATGCTGTCCCTGAGGAGTCTTTTTGTGCAGGAATTCCAAAAAGTATGATATTTTTCACACCTATATCCTCTAAATGCCCTATATATTTTTCATATTCCTTCAATGAATATCTGTATATGCCTGGCATGGATTTTATTGCAGTTTTACTTTTTGCTGTCTCATCTACAAATACAGGCATTATGAGCTTGTCAGAATTTATGGAGGTTTCGGTGAAGATATCCCTTATATTGCTATTTAATCTGTATCTTCTCATTCGTTCAACTGGAAACATAAGCATAAATATGGTTAATTGCTAATTAAATATTTTCAATTACGATAAGAGTATATAAAACAGTATAAAATTGGCTGGAATTAAATCAATATCATTTCATTTTTGAAATAAAGCATTCCAGGATTAGAGTTTTCCATTCAATTTAAGATATTTTTCATAGAATTCCGGATATGCCTCATATTCTACATCGTCGAAATCATTTGCTTCCATGAACCCTTTCAACCGCAGTATGCATGAATCACATTTCCCACATGCCTTTTCCCTTCCATTGTAACATGACCATGTAAGATGGTAAGGAACTCCAAGTTTTCTGCCCAGCCTTACTATATCTGCCTTTGTTAGGTATTGTAAGGGCACCCTTATCCTGAATCCCTTTTCTATGCCATATTCGGTGCCAAGATTCAGGGTTTTCTCCATGGAGTTAAAGAATTCAGGTCTGCAGTCCGGGTATCCGGAATAATCTATTGCATTTGCACCTATAAAGATAGAAGAAGCCTCTATGGTTTCCCCGTATGCAGCTGCAAGTGCCAGAAATATGGTATTTCTTGCCGGAACATAGGTGACCGGTATTGCCTTTTCAATCTTTTCCATATCCCTTTCAGGAACTTTTATGTCGTCGGTGAGTGCAGATCCACCTATTTGCTTCATATCCATGCTAATTTTCTTGAGTTTCAATCCATAGTGCCTGCATATTTCCTCAGAGCTCCTTAATTCTCTTATATGTCTCTGGCCGTAATCAAAGCTCAAAGGATAAACAGTGTAACCACTATCTATTGCATATGCCAGTACAGTCGGAGAGTCAAGCCCACCTGAAATTAATACAACAGCCTTTCTGTTTTCCATGGAGGATAATTATGGAAAGGTATTATAATTTATATAGAGGTTCCCTGCCATTGAGCACATTTACCAGGTTTGTTACAGCAGTTTCAGCCATTTTGTCTCTGGTTTCATATGTTGCACTTCCCAGGTGTGGCGTGGCAACAACATTGGGAAATGCGAGAAGTGGGTTTGAATTTGTCACGGGCTCACTTTCGAAAACATCAAGGGCAACTCCCCTAATAATGCCCTCTTTCAATGCCCTTGCCAGATCGTATTCGTCTACAATTTTGCCTCGTGTGCCATTTATGAGAAATGCCGTTTTCTTCATCTTTGATAATTTTGCATAGTCAATAAAATGGTATGTTTCCTCGTTCAGGTCAAGTGCTATTGCCACATAATCTGATTGGGAAAGCAGGGAATCAAGACTGGTGAAATCAGCAGCAACATCATGCCTGTGCCTGCTATAGTATATAATATTCATATCAAAACCGGATGCCCTTTTAACAAGAGCTTTCCCTATTCTTCCCATGCCTATTATTCCCAGTGTTTTTCCATGGATTTCATTGCCAAGCATGAATGTGGGATTCCATCCTGCTTTCCAGCCATTTTCCCGGATAAGGTTGTTTCCTGATACAATATTCCTGGCAACAGCAATCATAATCCCAAAAATTAGATCTGCTGTGGCATCTGTAAGAACCTCGGGCGTATATGTCACTATTATCCCCCTTTCCCTGGCGTAGTCAACATCTATGTGGTCATAACCTACGCTATAAGTGCTTATGACCTTTAATTTTCTCCCTCTGTCTATTATTTCCTTATCTATTTTTTCATTAAGTGTTATGAGCATCCCATCAGCATTTTCTATGTTAGAAAGTATCCATTCCCTCATATCACCCGTTCCAGGAAAAAATTCGACTTGAATATTCTTCTCACTGGCAAGATAATTTCCGGGTATATGTCTTGTGGCAATAACGTTGTACATAGAACAATAATTAGCAAAGGCAATAAAGAATTTTCCATGGATTAATTATTTATCTTTTATTAACGTAAAGATTAATTATATGGTATAAATGTACCTAATAAATTGAGCTTACTTACATCAATTACAATAGAACTTGTTAAATTCGTTGAGATAATAATCATTAAAATGGGGCTTTTAGGTGTATTTTTTCTGATGCTCCTTGAAGGAATGCTATTGCCTGTCCCATCTGAGGTTGTCATGACGTTTTCTGGATATCTGGCTTTTTATGGGTTACTTGATCCATTTGGATCATATTTTTCTGTTATACTTCTTCTACTTGCAGGTTCTATAGGTGATCTTATAGGGGCATGGATAGCATACTGGATTGGAAAATATGGCGGAGACCCCTTCATATTAAGATATGGCAAATACTTCTTCCTTAAAAGTGATACTATTGACAGAACAAAGATTTGGTTTAACAAATATGGTGATATTTCCGTCTTTACAACAAGATTTTTGCCTGTCCTCCGTACTTTTATATCAATACCTGCAGGAATAGCTACCATGGACTTCAAGAAATTCTCGCTGTACACACTCACTGGTGATATTATGTATAATATTGTCCTTATATATCTAGGAATATTATTCGGATCTAACTGGAAAGTTCTTCTGAAGTACTTTACACAACTTTCATATGTGGGTGGGGCAGTATTTATGGTGATTATAGTGTATTTTATATTCAGAATTCTAAAGAACAGGAATAAGAGCATAAAGTTAGACAAATAAATAATATACTAATAAACACTATAGAATTATATGTTTTCTGACTCTGCAAACATAGTAAATAAGTCTTTTCGTTATTTGCTTATTTCAAGGGCAATGAGGAGTTCAGCTCTAATATTTGTTACTCTTGCCCTTCCTCTGTATCTTCATTTCCTTCATTTTTCTCTAATTTTCATAAGTCTGATTTACATCCCAATAATATTATTTAATGTAGTTCTTGTATTGATTCTGGGCAGACTCGGGGATACTATAGGATATTCTAAAATACTGTTTATCAGTGAAGCATTTCCAGTTGTAGGCCTATTGATGCTCTCCATATCCACTAATATATACATCATAGCAATAGGTGCTATAATAGCGGGAATAACCGGTGGAGCAGGTGGAATGAGGGGTGCATTTTCACCTGGCATGATGGCTTTTGTCGCAAACAATTATCCTGGAGAGAGTGAGCGTGTTGACAGAATTTCACTCCTTACGGCCACGGCATCCTTCTTTTCGATCTTTGGCGGATTATTCATGGCACTATATGGGTTCATATCGAACATAATAGGCGTTCTTGGATTTTACCGGCTTTTCTTCATAGTATCATTTCTGCTCATTCTTGGATCACTTATAGCCCTGTCAAGGCTACATGAGTACAGAAGGCCGAAAAAAACTACCAGAATAATGAAAAAAGCCAGTTTCAAGTATCTTATACGGATTCTTCTGCCAAACAGTGTAAATGCCGCCGCCATCGGAATAGCAATGCCCCTGCTTCCCCTTTTCTTTGCATTAAAATTCCATATAGATCCGGGGATGATTGGGTATATATATACTGTGGCATACATATCCACGGCAATAGGTTCCTTTGTTTCAGGCAGATATATTAATGGCAACATTGATTCTCTGAAAATGGCATCTATAGCACATATACTTCAGGGAGCCTTATTTATTGTAATAGCCTTTACACCTTTTCTGCTAATTGCCGCTGCCATATATGTGGGAAGAATGGCAGTAGCCGGAATAGGCGCCCCAATGAGAGGTGCAATAAACGTTAGAGGCATAGATAAGGAAGATTATGGCACTTCCACATCACTACAGGGAGTTTCAGGCAGAGGATCTCAGCTCACAACGGGTGCATCCGGTTATCTTATGGATATTAACCTTGCATTTCCATTGATAATTGGGGGTAGTATACAGGCCATTGGTGGAGTCCTTTACTACGTTATGGTTAAAACCTGGCATCCCGACAAAAGTTCTGGTGGCAGAAAACATCATGCAAAAGTAAATTAAAAAAATACCGATTTTATTTTTTCATCTAGATTTATAGCACCAAGGCACAATAATTTCATAGGTTCTTTACCAACAACGGTCATTGATGCATTTTTAATGGCCATCCCAAAGCTTTCTCCCTCAGAAAATCCGAGATAATATGAAGCTATAGCCCTTATGGGATCTGAATGAGAAACAAATATGTATTTCCCTTTATAATCATCCATACAGGATTTCACACGTTCCTGGAGATGTTCCCAGGTTTCCATGCCAAGTGTTTCCCTGATATTGCCTGTTATATGTGAATTTGGGTAGAGACTATCCAAAAATTCGTTAATACTATGTCCCTGTGCCTTGCCAAGGTAAACCTCCTTTAGCCTGTCATCAATACTAATATCTAATCCCACATACTTTGAAATGATGTTAGCGGTGTCGTAGGCTCTCTTAATGGGACTGCTCACTATTCCATCAAATTTAAGTCCACTTAACTGTTGAGCAGTCCGTTCCGCCTGTTTTTTACCAGTGTCTGTGAGTGTATTGTCATCTACATCATCCGATAGTATTTTTGCCACGTTTATGTTGCTTTCACCATGTCTGATAAATATGTATGAGTTCATAGACATGGATAAATTAGCTATTAATAAATATGTTTAAAGAATTTTACCGTACCCACATATACTGTAATTCC
>JAJZWN010000135.1 GCA_021846695.1 Thermoplasmata archaeon | reverse complement strand
TATATCCTTGCTGTTTAATTCCCTATGTTTTCTTTTACCTATTGTATATTCCCCATTATCCCTGTATTTTTTGTATATGTAATTGACATACCTTGTTGTTATTTTCATTTCCTTAGCTATTTCTGTAGATGATCTTCTCTTATTTTTCTCCCTTATTATATATTTTATTTTTTTCTCATTTAACTTCATTCTGGGCTTATATTCTTTTATTATATTTTTAGAGGGTATATATAGGAAATATTTACGGGACAATATAAAACCATACACTTTTAATAAAAATATATTTAAATATAACCATCAAATCCTCTTGTTAGAAATATATCCTTTAAGGAATTGATACATTTTTGGTGACACTCTGGTATTAGGGGAAAATGCAGGTTAGAAATATATCCTTAAAGGAATTGATACACAACCAAAATCGCAAACATGACAGGGTTTAACAGGTTAGAAATAAATAATTACAGGAATTGACATTGCCCTTTTCGCTATGCCTTGCGAAATCTGATAACGTTCAAATATATCCTTCCCAGTTCCATAGAATTATTTTTGAAGTATGTTACAATTTTAGCTCTTGCGCCTGAACACTATATCTCCTGATGGTATTTGTACGATAAGTGATGCACTTAATGATAGTTGGTAATTTTATATGTCAACGCAGATATTACAAATTAGTCTAGCCTACAAATCCAACATTTCTAATTTCTCTTTAAGTTCTTTCAAAACTAGCTGCCTTTTCTCTTTGCTAAGACGGAACACAGTTTTGAGGATAGTATCATTTGTTATGGTAAAAATATAGTTCAATTTTATTACGCTGTCTTGAGGAACACCTTCACTGGTAGATATATAAATTCCTTTCATTCGTAAGTTTGTAGTAATACCCGCTATAACTACATTGCCTAATTCTTCAAACAGAACAAGAGCTGGTCTAATTTTAGAACCAGAACCATCCGCAAATCTTACTCTTGTGAGTATCACATCTCCTGATTCAGGCATTTTCCCAACCGCTGTAATCTCCTTCCTCCCATAGTTCTTTCATTTTTGATTCCTGGGCTTTCTGGACAAACGTATTGAGTTCTTGAGTCTCACGGGCATCCTTTATAAGATCTAGAATGATTTCATTGTAAGTCTCCCGAGGATACTTCTTGATTTCTTTAAGAGCCTTCACCACAGACTTCTTTAATTGTATAGTAGTTATTTCATCTTCCAATATATATCACCTATATGTTTACTATAGTATACTATAGTTTATAAATATTCACTTATCACCCATATAATTTATATTACTATTTGAAAATAATTATTTTTTACACGTCTATTTTACACCTATTTTTCTTAAATTTACGATAAACTGGCATTTTAAAATGCTCTTCTGTAACTGCTGCGCTGGTACGTCGCTGCATTGTCCTGCTTCCCAGTTCCATTGCCTTTCCGATGATATAAGCTTCCCTGTAACTGGATCGTGGATATAATGAAAATAATCCCGGTGGCTCTTTATGTGTGTTTCTGGGAGTAATGCATCAATTAAGGCATACAGGCAGAAATCCCGTAAGTATAATGTGAAAACTTGAAGAACATTACCTCCACAATATATAGAAAAATTGAATGGCATGCTTCCTGCATGACCGGTGAATTATACTATACATTAATTTATTTATCAATTTATAACCTTTCATAATTATATTATGGCATTAAACTATATATTTTAATATACAGTTATAGACACAATTGCCCATAATTAACAATAAAAATATAGAAATACAAATTTCAATATGAATCTATAAATCTTTAGAATAAAGATTATAAATATAATCATTATATACATAATCATGGAGATATTCTTTGAGAGGGAGAAAGAACTGGATGGATTAATTGATGAGATAAAAAAATACAATTCACTTATAGTTTTATATGGAAATAGAAGAGTTGGGAAAACTGAGCTTATAAAAGAATTGATCAAGAGAATCGGCGGGATATATCTATATGTGGATAACACAAAAAGTTCGAACCTCCTATTATCAGAATTCTCCGATATAGTAAAAGAATATTTTAAATCGAAATTATTTAACCCTCCCGACTGGGATTCTTTTATGGAAGGTTTATTTGAACTCTCCACGGAACATAAATGTATAATATATTTTGATGAGTTTCAGAGGTTTGAGGATGTAAACAGGTCATTATTCACTGCAATGCAAAAAAATATAGATTTGTATTTAGACAAATCAAAATTATCAATGGTCTGCTCAGGATCGTCCATAGGCTTGATTAAAAATATTTTTCTTGATATAAATTTACCACTTTATAAAAGAGCGACATCAATAGTACATCTTAAAAATTTTGATTTTATTACAACCTATAAAATTTTAAAAATAAGTATTGAGGAAACTATAAAAATATATTCTGTGTTCGGAGGCATACCTCAATTTCATAAGTATTTTTATACACACAAATTAAAAAATATTGAAGAGATGATTAGAAATATTTTTCAGGAAAACAGTGTTTACGCATATGAGCCAAGGGATTTCCTAATGGAAGAATTTGGAAGAGGTTCAGCAACATATTTTAGTATATTATATGCTATATCCACCGGTAAAACTAAGGTATCCGATATTGCTGGAGTTACAGATATAAAAGCTACATCACTTCAACCGTACTTATATGAATTAAGGGATGTTTTGAATCTAATTATCTATGAATTGCCTGTAACACAAAAAAATAAGGGCATAAATAAAAAAGGAATATACAAAGTTAATGATAATTACATGGAATTCTGGTTCAGCAAGTTTTATCCGGTAATAAACCAATTTGAACTGGGCAACTATGAAGGTGTTATAAATAACCTGATAAAATCGGTTAATTCAATAGTGCCATATAAATTCGAAGATATATGCAAAGAATTTCTGGTTTATTTAAATAACAATTCCAGCTATTTACCATTTAGCATCAGTAAAATAGGAAAATGGTGGGGCAAAAATAAACTGGAACC
>JAJZWN010000134.1 GCA_021846695.1 Thermoplasmata archaeon | reverse complement strand
ATTATCCCAATAGCACCAGCATCTCAGAAAGGGGAATCAATTTGCCCAGCAGTGTGAAATTATCTGACGATGAAATAGGATATATCTGTGATTGCATTAAATCATTTTATAAATTATAATAAATTTATCAGAACATTATCCAGATATTTTTTTCCATAAATCTATTCTCTAACATCTTGTTTATAAGTTCTCTTTGACTATTCTGTAAGTATATTTCCTATTATCCTATAATTATGCAATATCATGCGTCATTTTTTCGAAATGTATGCCAGTTGTTCTAAGCAGTTTCATAATATCTATCCTTTTTATAGTGTACATGTATTCATATAATTCACGGTAAAGAAGTTCCTGAAAAGGTAAAGAATAATAAAATTATAAATGAATTAATTACGGGATATCACACACTGAACTCAGCATAATTAACCTGAATCATTGCTGTGCGCGCCGTGCCTTTCTCTCACTATCTTCCTGTTCGATAGTATCCATCTGCACTTTATTTTTCCTGCTATAGGTTATGATAATAGCAAGTATTATCAATCCGGGAAGGAATATATACGCCGCTGATAATGGCCATACAAGGCCAATTAATGAATAATATATTGCTATACCGATCATTACTGATGCAGCAGTAGGTGCTATTATATGTGTCACTGGATTTAATTGTTTTAGCCTGTGCATTAAAACAGGGAGAGTTTCGTTTACTATTATGTGATAGGACAGGGTGAATACAGAACCAATAATTGAATTGATAACAAGTAAATCAAATAATCCATTATTTTCTCCATAGTAGTATACCAGCGGAACCAGCCCCAGGCTTATGCCGACTACAGCCACAACGAATACTGCTATGACAGCCATATACGGGATGCGGTATTTTTTATGTATTTTTGTAAAGGTTTTTGGCAATATGCCATCTATTGCCAGGGAATATAGATCTCTAGCCGCACTGTTTCCGAATATCACCGTTGAAATAAGTGCAGAAACCAGGAATACACTGAATGCCAGTAGTGTTACGTATATGCCATAATAACTGTCGGTTACGTATAATCCTGGAGCAAAATAAGCCAGGCCTGCTGGAAGGTTGGGCCCCAATCCTCCAACATTAGCGTATATAACAAACGTATCATAGGCTATCATTATAAGAAGCGATGTTACAATAGCCTTTTTTATAGTTTTACCCGGTGTCTTGGTTTCCTCGGCAAGTACAACTATAGAGCCATAACCTGAGAATGCGACAAAACCTCCGGTTACCATTCCAAGGAAAAACCCCATGGAATCCGTTTGTGGAATTAAAGATATTAAAGTACTGGATTCCATTGTAGGGAGATTTGATTACTATAGCTACTGATAATGTTAAAAAGAAAGCCAGATCAAATAATCCTACTACTATAGCTATTTTCTGGCTGTAATTTAATGCCAATATTCCCACTACCAGATAAATTACTGGAGTTATGAATGAAACAAGGACAACGAATACGAATGGCAGAGTATAGCCTACCATTATACCTCCAATCATATATAGAGAAACCACCCAAGGAGAATGCTGGAACCTATAATGCTGCTTAAAACCATAAACAGGTAATAAAATCCAACACTTTTGCTTAAGTATTTATTATGTGTTGCAACTTCCACATATTTGTAATAACCTCCGGCATTGCTAACTTTCTCGGAATAAATATAAACTGCTATAACCGCAAGAAAAAGAATTGCACCGCCAATTAAAAAAGTAAGTGGAGCTGTCTTTCCGGCATATTCCATAGCACTGGCGCCGGTGAATGCAAATGGCCCTGCAGGTGCAATAACCATTATGGCATAGAATACAAGGCCCCAGAAAGTCATGCTGTTTCTGTTAAGAGCATTATCCATAATTCAATCAGACAGAATTAATATTTAAATAATTTATAAAGCGAGAATATATGCAGCATTATCGGCATTCGTTTATACGTATCTGGTTAATAATGAATTATATATAATAGATACTATTTATATGTATTTAATTTCATTAGATAAAGTATTAGTTCTACATTGCGGGACTTATACAGTAAAGATATGTTATTTAAACAGTTCCTCTTTAATTACCTTATCCCTTTTAAGTTCAATGAAGAAATAGTACAGCATAAACAGCAATAGTATTATTACAACCCCGATATCCAGTGCCTCCCTGGGCATGCCGAGTATGAATACAATCAGCAGGATTATTCCGGCAATAATAGTAAATGGATACAGTGGAGTTTTGAAGGTTCCGAATTTCTTAATCCTCCTGAAATGTATTATTGCAAAGCTGGCTACCAAATATGATAAAAGCAATCCAAAATTGCTTATTGCGGCTATAATATAAATATTCCCGGAGAATAGCATAACTATCCCGATTAATGATGAAATAATTACACCATTAACTGAAACATCCTTTTTATAGTTGAAATTACGGAAAAATTTTGGCAAAAGCTTGTTGTCACCAATCTGGTATAATATTCTGGAAGATGTCATAATCATGGCAAGGGTGGCGGAAGTTGTTGCAATAAGGGCACCTATGGTCACAAGCAAATAGATTGAATAGGGTGCATGGACATATTTTAATGCAAATGCAAGCGGATCAGCCGATATGGTATATTTAGAAGCAGGTACCATGAGGATAAGCGCCAGTACCACTAAAATATAAAATACCATACTGATTACTACAGATAGAATTATGGCCTTTGCTGCTTTATTGGCTCCACCCTTTACATCTGATGTGAATGTTGAAATGGACTGGAAACCTGAGTATGCAAAAAACACTGCAATGCTGGCAGCAAATATAGCAGATATATTGTCTTTAGCAACCGGTGTAACAAAATTTGAAGTGTTCAGTGATTTAGTTGTGTATGCAAGAATAACTGCAGCAATCACAAATATTGACAGTATCGCCAATTTTACCATAACAAGGTAAAAATCAGCCTTTGCAGCCTTCTTTATTCCTACTATATTTACAATTGCAAGCACAAATATCAGAATAATGGCAAATATTATGG
>JAJZWN010000133.1 GCA_021846695.1 Thermoplasmata archaeon | reverse complement strand
GCTCAGGTCATTCCAACCGCCCAGAAACATGCCACCAATTCCAGTATAGCCACCGACCCTAAAATTCATATTGCCAGCTGGTTCCATCTCTCCAGGACAATCAGGTGTAGAGCATTTCATAATTTTTACATTTCACATTTATATTTAAACTTTGTAGTTAATCTTTCATTCCTCTAATTATTCAATCGATATTATTCATAGAAATATGATCTGAAGCAATTGTGGTTAAGAAATATTTAATTAGTATATTAGTATATGCTAATTAAGTGATATAATGACAGGAAAGATAGCAATTGTAATAAACTCAGGATTGGATCAGCGTGCAAAGGTGATGTCAGGATTACATGTGGCCAAAAGGATATATGATGCACGAAAAGAAAATAGAATTGAAAAACTTGAGGTATTCCTATTTACCGGCGGTGTTAAGGCTCTAGGAAATGATGAAGATAACAGCGAGGTTATCGATACAATAAAAGAGCTCAGGGAGTCAGGGATCGTTCTAGAGGCATGTTCAAATCAGGTCAAGAGCTGGGATATGGAAGACATTTTCGTGAAAAATGGGATAAATCTTGAATTCGCTAGGGATGCTTTTTCTAGATATGCAGTGGAAGAATATACAGTTATATCGTTCTGATAACTGCATGAAAGGTGAATGTATTGTCAGGAGAGGATAGCATAATATTCCAGGTGCTTGATACAGAATCAAGCCATGGGAGATATTCAAAAGAATATAAAGAAATACGGTTCAATGATCTGGTAAAATTTCACGGCCATGCCTGTGACGGATTATACAGGGGCAGTTATGCACTTTTGGTGGCACTTCATGATTTATTCCCAGATGGTATAGTGGACAGGACGGATCTGAGAGCTATATCGAGAAATAGCCCCTGTTTGGGAGATGCAGCCACGTACATTACGGGCGCAAGGGTAAGGTTCGGAACACAGGATGTCAGGAACCGGCCAGGAGTGTGGTACATAATACAGAAAATATCCACAGGGGAAACAGTGAGTGTGTCTGAAGATGTGAATTTTTTCCCGGAAGAAATATCCAATATGGAGGCACCCATCTCTGTCCTGAATGGATCAAAACTTTCAGAAGGTCTTACCATTCTGAAGAAAATGCAGGACAGCTGGATTCAATCAGTATTGTTGAAAACTGAACCTCGTGAACATTATCATGCAAAGCGGATAGAGTATGAATGGACTGAAGTAGATTATAAGAATAAGGGAATACGCAGTGATATTATATTCAAGAATGTGATATAACATTATGGAACAGTCGGTGAAAAATCTAAATATAGAATATGTTGCGAATATTATGAAGATACTTGGAGATAAAAACAGACTGTATATTTTTTTATTATTAAACAAACGCGAACTGTGCGTTTGTGAAATAACCGCAATATCACATTTATCACAGTCAAATGTCTCACAGCATCTTGCCAAATTAAAGGCTGCAGGCCTTGTAAAAGAGAGAAAGGATGCCCAGTGGGTTTATTATTCTATCAACGAATTAGTAAATCCCCTGATAGATAAAATCATAAAACTTCTTCCAGATCCTGAAATAGATGTTTCTAAATTAACTACTTTAAAAAGCCACCCAGCATGTAAACTTTAAAAATGCACTGGACATATATGGCTAGAATTGCTAATAACCTTGTACCATAATATATTTTAGGTATCAACTAAATAGGAGTTTAGAGGAATACAAATAAAAACTGAATTTTATAAATATCTGTGTTATGAAAATATTGACTATGAAGGTCATTAGAACTGATCTAATCTTTAACTGTGATAATGGGAAATATCTAAAATGTGCCTCGTTATGGAG
Organism: Thermoplasmata archaeon; assembly: GCA_021846695.1. The sequence goes on along the minus strand of JAJZWN010000133.1, from coordinate 1,185 downwards.
TGTATTTATAAAGAATCAGAAAGACATATATTGTTAACAGGTTCTCATGAAATATCCGAATTTATAAAACAAAATTCAAATATAAAATAACGTAATCAGCTATTGATAATAATGGTAACATGCGTGATGTATAATTTAAAAATGAGCGAAACACATCCCTCAACAATATGCGTACTTGCCTCAAGGTTTAAAGACTCATTTAAAGACCTGATTGAAGTACTCACATCCCCACTACCGGATGAAAGTCTTGAGGAATACATAGAGGAATATGCAAGAACAGATGAAATTATGCCGGATGATAAGACAATTGGGTTTGTAATTATCAACAAGGATAAGAAAGTAGCATCTTTGAATTTCAATGAGAAAGGTACTGATGACTCAGAAATACAAAAAATACTAGAAAAATATAAAGAAATGGGATATAAAACGGAGCTGGTTTACAGTTAATACATTGTTAAATTATATAATTTATCTGCCGCCTCATAACTTTCCTGTGAGTTTATTTCAAGCATCTTGCTGATTTTTATCATATGCTCTTCCGGGCTTTTGTCGTATATTTCCCTCCAGAGTATCAATCTCTTCTCGTCCTTATCATACAGCACAGTTTCACCGCATTTCTGAACGCAGTGTATGGCCTCTGCGGCCTCCTTTGCATCAGATATATCTTTGAAGCAGTCAAGGTAATTCATAGATCATCACACCTCTTGGCATCAAAATATGGATATTTTATATTGTAACGGTTTATCGAGTACCTCATGGTATCTATCAGGGCGAAAATATAACCTTTATAATACCTGATATAGGGAAATATATTATATTTATCCTGTGAGAGAGCCTGGTAAATATCATCGTAGGATATTTCGCCCTTCAGGCCCCTGATGAGGTATTCCATGAATTCTTTCTTCGCGGCCTCTCCTCTTTTTTCATACTTTTTCATATTTTTTTCTACAATTTTATAAGCGTTATTAACATCGCCGTTGACAATAGCCATTTTAAATATTTCTATTACATCTTCAGTATTCATTTATATCACCTATATGATTGCTATCCCGGCCAGGTATGTGTACAGTGCAAAAGATACTCCGAGACCAAGCGTGATTAATCCCATTATAATTACACTGTATTTTATTCCCGGTGCCATGTTGAAATCATTATCGCCCTCCTTTCTATATGAGTATATAATAA
>JAJZWN010000003.1 GCA_021846695.1 Thermoplasmata archaeon | reverse complement strand
TAATCATTTATTTTTGTTGTGTGTCTCAGTCGCATAAACCAGTCAAAAATTAGTATGAACGTGAACGGGAATATAATGGCTTCCAGTATATCTATAAAAGATGATATGCGTGCTAGAATACCTGCTATTGCCAGCACTATTCCGCCTATTCCAAGAAGAAGTGTTGCCACTGGCTGTGCCCATTTTTCATGTACGCTTTTCCCGAATAGCGGTTGAAGGGACGTCAGAAGATCCGCCGTTGCGGGATAAAGATTCATGGCATTTGGATGTATCAGTGAAAGTGCAAGCAGTACAGCAGCTATAATGATCACAATCCTATATATCCCATGAACGCCCGGAAATGCCAGTACAGCCACATTCCATCCTGTTCCAGGATCAACGCTGTTGCCGAAAAATCCAACTATTCCCATAAGAAGAACAGGCAGCATTATCCCGATCGGGCTTGCAACAAAGTAGCCTGTCCTTGTCTTTCTTTTTTCCCTGCCTGAGAACGGAACTCCGAATCTGGTCTGCGTAGATATTTTATATGTCCATGCCAGTATGGAAAAGCCCAGTAGAAAATCCAGCGCTGCACCCCAGGTAAATGGCCCTATAGGGGTAAGCAATGATGCCGTATTTATCCTGTATGTTGTGAAGAGGAAATATGTCAGTATTCCGAAGCTAATTATTAGAAGGGGTGCGGTGTACCTGAAAAAATATTCTAGCCATCTGGCTCCCAGCAGAACAAGAAGTATCTGTATGCCGCCCATAATAATGTACCAGTCAATTATTGATGTATGGGTGAGGCTGCTAATTATAAGCGCCCCCACACTATCGTTAAGTCCGAAATACCCAAGATTCAAAAATGTGAATATAAGTGAATAACCACCGGACGACATATATCCGTATGTTTTCCTGGCCACTACCAGAGATGGTACCGGTATCTGCCTTCCCATATCAGATATAAGGCCTGCAGGTATCAATCCTATCCCTGTTGCCAGGAGAATAGCTATAATTGCATATATTAACCCCATATTGTAAAGTTTTTCACCGGCTATGGGAACAAGGGCCGCACCACTTGCCATTGCCCAGAATATAAAAAATTTCCACGAAGTCATGTTTCTTTCTTTTTTAGGTATTGGATTGACACCCACTACTTCAAAACCATCCATTATTACCTTATCGTTATTTTCTCCTGGCATTGAATGATAAGATTACCAAAATACTTAAATATTTATCTAATATAAAACATAATATATTAATATAAATATTCTATATACATAAATTTTGTGCCTTATTTATTATAAATTGATATACATTGGCGATAATAATATGGGTATATATACTATTATGATAATAAATATATTTATTTATATGCCTATTCTTTGCTTTACGAATTCTGGAAAAACCGTGTACGAATAAACCCAGTATTTTTCAGTATATCTATAACAGGAAAAATTTATAATCTGTTTAAAACTCATTTATCATGATTGTTGTGAATCCTGCTCCTCTGGATACATCCTATGTCCCGGAAAAATTATTTTTCAGAGATGATAAAATAGCAACCATACAGTCATCCATTTTAAATCCGGCCAGAAGTGGAATTTCAAATAATATAATAATACATGGGGATTCTGGAACAGGAAAGACATCAACAGTAAAATTCCTTATGAGGGATAATAAATCTATTATTTATGAGAATGCACTTTCATTCAAAAATATTAAGGCACTGCTTGAACATGTCCTATCCAGACTTGGAAGGCCAGTATCATATCGGGGTCTCTCTTTCCTGGATATTTTTTCCACATTAAATTCAATAATATCTTTTCGTGGAAGCACTGTGCTTGTAATAGACGAGGCAACTACTCTGTTGAAAAATGATACAGATGGATTATATAATTTATTCCGTGCATCTGAAATTTATGGAACTAAACTAAGCAGTATATTAATATCCATGGAAAATCCATTCAGCTATATGGAAAAGAAATATGGAACCATAGTTGAGCTAAAATTCAATAAATACAGTGGCAGTGAAATATACAGAATCATATCGGAAAGGGCTGCATTATCACTCGGGCAGGGTACATATAATGATTCAATAATAAAATATATTTCAGATATATCTGCCCCAGTCGGCAGTGCAAGATTTGCCATAGAACTTTTACAGAAGGCATCTTACATGGCAGAATACAGATTATCTGAATCTATAAATAATGACGATGTACGCTCGGCTGTTTCTCTCATAAATCCATATATAACAGAAAGTAAATTGTCGCTGCTTGATAAAAGGGAACTTCTTGTTCTTTTATCAATATGCAGCATTCTTGGAGATAAACTTTTTGTGGATATGCATGCAGTTGAAAATCAGGTAAGGTTAACCGCTGAATCATACGGCATGACGCTCAACAGGCCTGAAATATACCGGGTAATCCGTAAACTGGAAAGCCTGGATATAATATCTTCATCCCTTCAAAGTCGTGGCAACCGGTCTGGGGTTTCAAAGCATATATCAATAAACGACGTGCCTGTTTCCATACTTTCAATTAAAATAAGGGATATTATAGAAAGAATGTGAAACAATAAAATCAAAGGGTTTGAATGCCCTTTCAAGAAGTTTGGAATAATATTTCCTGTCAAAAAATTCTGTATTTTCAAGTATAATATTGTGGCCTTTGTCCATTACAATTCCTGAAACAGACATGCCAGGGCATAATCCACGCCCATATCCTGCAGTTTTCATGAGGTAATACGTAATATTCTTCACACTGTATTCCTCAATATGCCTGTTTATGCCCAGCTGTATCCTGAAATCATCAATGGGAAATCCATCCATTTTCATATATGTCCTTTTCAGTCTGTCAAGTTCCCCGGATTTACCATTTAGCTGGTGAAAATCGCATTTTAAAATATTCAATGCATCTCTCTGGAATTTTTTTACCAGTTCCGGTGAATCTATTCTGCGCATTTCTATACCTCTGACCTTGAAGGTGTTATCAGTGCGCAAACCTATATACCTGTTTGCAGACCCTATCCCATTATTCTGGGGCATGAACGCAATCCATTTATAATGTGAGTCCACAACAATGGGTATTCCTGTTTTTTCCTTTATCTCATTTATAGTTTTTATTATGTTGCCATTGCCAGAGAGCCAGAGAGAATCCACAACCCCATGCAAAACCCTGAAATTATTCTTCTCTGCAATCCTCATGGCAGTTTCTATTATCATCCTCCCGGTATATGTGATTTTTTCATGCACATCTATCCTGCCGAATTTGGCATTTTTGTAGCCTGTATATCCGAAAGAGTTGAGTAAAAGTGTTTTCAGTGCTATATTCCTTCTTGAATACAGATCAGCCCTGCCACTTATCGCTTTGTAAAACAATCTTCTTTCCAGTAAATCCCTCAAAAATGATGAAAGGTAAGAGGTTTTTTGCCCTGAGATATTTTCAGGGGATATACCGTAATTGACTACTATGCCGGGATACATTGATGAAAAATCTATTTCATAGACATTTCTATACACACCGGGTTCAGGGTTAAAAACAATGCCCCCAACATCTGCACCGAAAAATTCACGGGGCGTCTTTGCTATTTCATAATCATCCTTTCTGAATGGAACCAGTATTTTCCTTTTCAAAGCCTCTTTCACTTCAACTGCAGATACCACCGTTCCAGGGGTTATTGAAGATACGATCTCGGCTGGCATTGACGATACCCTGGACAGTTCAAATATGCCCGAAAGTCCAGATTCACTGTAAATAAAAGAATCGGCATTTATGCATATTTTGTTTTTAATTTTTACAGTCCCCGGTATATACGAATGCCTGCCATAGGATTCGATAGACCTTTCATGGCCGAATACTGTATTGATTACGTAGCCATATTTTTTCATCTCACGGAGCAGTGTTATGAACTCTCCGGAATAATTTCTGTATACAATAATATCATTCTCTTCTATGGATCTGTAAACCGCACCGTACAAATCATTACTATATTTTTTTCCATTAATTGCAACAGATTTAATTTTCCCATTGGCTGCCACAGGGTATATCTCCACACTGTTTACATTTACATCCTCTTCATATAAATTTTTCAGCATGTAAAATTCCAGATTCCTTGTTGCCATAAACCGTAAAATAACGTTTATATCAGCATTGTATATTCTTAGCCTGTAGCCAAATGAATGCTCTATTCTGGACACAAGATCGGGAATCCTGGAAGGCCTCATATATATCTGTATACCAGTATTTGTTCCATAAATGTCACTCATTTGTGTATATCTGTAAATATAGCTGGTTGCATCCAGGCTCTTTTCAAGTATGCCTAAATCATAGTCGTCTCCTGAAACAAATATCCATGTGCGGTTATTGAAAGATTTTTTCACTATCTTTCCGGACCTATAATACCATAGATATACAGTATCAGAACCAGTGGCGTTTATTATCCTGTCCATATTCCTCCATCTTTCTGTAAAGCCCAATAATAATGGCCACCAAAAACTGGTCTCTGCTGTTTATGTTATTTGAATACTTCTCTGCCATGGAAAGTATAGTTTTAAGCGTTTCAATATCCTCTTTTCTCATGTACGTACGCATATTAAGTATTTCTTCTTCAATAGATTTCACATATTCACGGGAGGACTGAGTGTTTCTACCCATAGATTACACCATGATGGTTCCATTGACCGTTTCTTTCCCAACAATTTCCAGTATTATAGTGCTGCCATTGTGTACAGATTTCTCAATAACTGTATGCAGGTCATCCATAACATTTAGACTCCAGGAGTCAAATATAAGTGAGGATATTACTATAACGTACCGTTCCATGCTATTTTCCGCTATTATCCTTTCCAGCTGGTACGGCGTTAAAATACGCTGAATTTTTACGCTGTATTGTAAAATTCCACGGGAAATTCTTATGCCATCTGATATTAGTATTCTTGTTGCATCGTATTTCTCAATTTCCTCATTTATGTCTATGCTTTTCCTGTTTATTGTCCTAAAATATCTCATAAGGCAAAAATAATATTTACTGAAAAATAGTTTTGGCATTTGCTGATAAAATGAGAAAATGAAAAATTAATTAATGGTACAGGTTATGATAAATATACTTAATGAAAATAATATTATTTTATAAAAGCTTTCTTTATTATGATTTTTTCCAGGGGCTTATCGTTTCTGTCCCTTTTTACCTTGCTGATTTTGTCTGCAACTTCCATTCCGCTAACGACCCTTCCGAAAACAGGGTGCATTTTGTCGAGGTAATTATTATCAACCACATTTATGAAAAACTGTGATCCACCAGTGTTTGGGCCTGCATTTGCCATTGCTATGGTACCCCTGCTGTTTTTGTTATTTTTTGTGAATTCATCCTTAATTTTATACCCTGGGCCACCCATGCCGGTCCCAGTTGGATCGCCACCCTGTATCATGAAATCCGGTATTACCCTGTGGAATATGGTGTTGTTATAAAACCCCTGTTCAACCAGTTTCTTAAAATTGCCTGCAGTAACAGGCATATCCTTATCAAATAGCTCTATTTCTATCGTTCCCATACTTGTTTCCAGTACTGCTGTTGTCATACTCTTGGATATTATAGACAATAATATAGTTTTCCACAAATGGCTATGCACTGGTTACAGCAATGCATTATAATTTAATATTATATATTTGAACAAAAAATTATTCTATTTACCATAAACGCTATAACATTATATGAACAAATTACTAAAAATATACGATTGTATATAATCTAATATTTAAAAACTATCTATTAATATGAGTTAAATATAAATATAATAACGTAATATAAAATTATGATGGGCAGTGATACATTTTCAGTTCTGGATAATGCAAAGGTAGGAAAATTCCAGAGGAGGCTTGCTGTAACCGCCGCACTGGGTCCATTTACGGATGCATTCAATGAATTCGGCGCATCCATATCACTTATAGCTGTGGGAATACTGTTTCATCTTCCTCCAGTTCTGGTGGCTGCCGCAACAGCAGCATACTGGGTAGGGGTTGCAGGTGGGGCAATATTCGGTGGCATAGCATCTGATGCAATAGGCAGAAAACAGATATTTTTGTACGATACTATCGGTATGGCCTTGTTTGCAGTTCTCAGTGCTGTCTCTACTGGATATATAACTTACTTTCTTACGAGGCTAGCACTTGGAGTATTTATAGGAATGGACTATGCAGCAGCTGTTCCGTTGCTATCAGAATACTCTCCATCCAAGAGAAGAGGTGGCCTTTTATCTACAGAAAAACTGTTTTTTATGTTCGGGACAATTGCCACAGTTATAATAGGAATGGCATTCACATATTACGTGGGAGTACTGCTTGCATGGAGGTATGATTTCCTTATAGCTGCAGTACCCGCAATAATTCTGTTCGGTTTGAGGTTCGATATGCCCGCTTCACTAAGATGGGCAAAGGCATCTGGAAGAAAGGATCTTATCCCTAAGATACTGAAGAAACTCCATAAGGAGGGTATAGAAATAGATCCGGAAACCGTAAAAGTTGATAAGCCGCAGTCCATAAAAGAAAATATACATGAATTTTTCAATGCAAGGAATAAAAGGACAGTTGCCTATATATTCTGGATAGGTGCAGCATATGCACTGACTGTAAACCTTGTAAGTGTATATGCAAGTACTGTCCTGGAGGGACTCGGGGCAACATCTTTCTTTGCAGAGGAGGGAACCCTGATAATTGATATAGTTGGAACATTCGGCGTTGTACTAACATTGATTGTTGTGGATAGAATAGGTAGACGTTTAATGGGACTTCTTGGATTTGTGCTTGGCGCTATACCACTTATTGTACTGATAATTGCAGATATATATCATGCAATGAGCATACCTCTTGTAATATCTATGTTCGGGTTATTCTTCTTCATAAATGTGGGCCTTGTTGGAACACTGCAGTATCTTCCGGCTGCCGAGGTATCTACCACAAAATCCAGAGGCCTATCAGTTGGATGGGAAAAACTCTTTGAATTCGGGCTTGCACTGCCTGCCCTTACACTTTATGCATATATAGGCCTATTCTATTCCTTTATATATGATACAATAATGGTCATAATAGGTGGAATAGTGCTTTACCTGCTATCCTTCGAGACAAAAGACAAATCACTGGAGGCAAATGCAATGCGTGCTGAGAGAAAAATAAAAGCTGAAGGACAGGCACCAAGGAGAATGGAAGAAACTAAGAAGGCTGAATAATTTTTTAACTTTGATAATTTTTAAATACAGATTAGATATTTTTATGAATGGAAGCCGGATTTTTAGATAAGCTAAATTCAGATATTGTATTCAGGGATTATAATCCACCAGAACCAGACGATGATGAGGTTACAGTAGATCAAACTTACACCGGGGTTTGTTTTCGTGACATACTTACGCAGCAGGGATTTTTTCCAAGGGTTTCATTACCAATAATACCCGGGCACGAGATCGGTGGAAAAATTATTAAAACCGGTAAAAGCGTCCAAAATTTTCATGTCGGTGACCGGGTATCAAGCCTGATATATATACCATGTGGCAAATGCAATTACTGCCTTTCCGGAAATGAAAACCTGTGCATTAATAAAATTTCATACGGTGAGAAAATAAACGGCGGTTATTCCCGTTATGTAAACGTAAGTGAGCGGTCACTTGTAAAGGTTCCATCAGAAGTTCCTGAGGAGGCAGTACCAATAGCTGCCTGTGTTATAGGGATGCTCTACCATGCCATAGCAAAAATGGGGAAGATACGAAAAGGTGATTACGTTCTAATTACCGGAGCCGGGGGGGGTGTCGGCGTGCACGCAATTCAAATGGTCAGGGCGTTGGGAGGCCACCCAATTGCAGAATCAGGGTCAAAATGGAAGGAGGAGGAACTGTACCGCCTCGGTGCAGAGCATATTGTAAGCCCAGAAAACGATTACAGCAAAGAGGTTAAGGAAATTACCGGTGGCGGTGCTGATATAGTTCTGGAAGATGTTGGCATAGCTACTTTTTCAAAAAGTTTGAGGAGTATTAAAACAGGTGGAAGAATGGTTGTAATAGGGAACCTTAAACCTGAACCTGTAGAATTGCCCCTGGGGTTGATAATACTCAAGGGAAACAGTATAAAGGGCAGTATCAGTTCAACCCGTGATGATCTAAAAATGGGGCTTGACCTGTTACAGTCAAAAATACACCCGGAAATAGGGGCAAAAATTTACCTGGAATCCATAAATGATGGCTACAGGGAAATGCTGGAAAGAAAGGTACTTGGAAGGATATTAATAAAATATAAGTAATTTAATTTATTTTAATGATGCCATATTGCAATATTAAATCTAAAATAAACAAAAACCTTTTTTAAAAGTTAATAATAAAGAATAGATATAAAAATGTATATTGTTCCCTCATCTACCGCTTATAATGTGTCAAGGAAGCTGGCAAGTATTTTTTCATGCAATGTTTCCGGTGTGGTCAGAAAGAGATTTCCAGATAATGAAATGTACCTTAAAATAATTGATGACGTCCATGGAGAGGACGTTCTTCTGGTTGGCAATACAAGAAGCGATTCTGATATTATAGAGTACCTCCTGCTTCTGGATGCTATCAAGGAAGAAGACCCCAAGAGCATAACCGCCATCATACCATTTTTCGGATATGCAAGGCAGCATATGAGATATAATAACGGCGAGCCCGTATCATCAAAGGTATTCACAAAGGCAATAAATCAGTATGCGGACAGGATTATTACAGTGGAGTTGCATGATGAGCAGACACTTGATTATTCAGACGTGCAATTTGAAAATATAAAAATAATCAATCCTGTATACAATTATTTTAAAAACAAAAATATCGACTTTGTAATGTCGCCTGATGATGGAGGTTATGAACGCGCCAAAATAATGGGTAATAAGCTCGGCATTCCGGCGTATTATATAGATAAAAAGAGAATAGACTCAACAACGGTTAAAATGATCCTCCCGGAAGAAGATTATGAGAATAAAAATGTTCTAATACTTGATGATATAATATCCACCGGCGGGACAATCATAAAAGCATCCAACCTCATAAGGGAACACGGTGCGAGGAACATATATGCATGTGCAATACATGGTGTGTTCGCCAATAACAGCAATGAAAAAATAGAGAGATATGTAAACGAACTTACCGTTACAGATACAATAGAAACAAAATACAGCAATATTACAGTTTCAGAAGAAATAGCAGCTTCACTGAAAAGCAAGATAAGCATATGAAACACGGACTCAGGGTCCTGGGTCTTGACGATGGCCCGTTTAATAAATTTACAGATATTAAAACAGTTATTGTTGGGGTAATCATGCGTATGAATTACCCTGTTGAGGGTATCTCCGTAAGGGAAATTACTGTAGATGGCATGGATTCTACTGAAATCGCAATGTCTATGATCCAGGGCAGGTTCCGGGATGATATAGATTTTGTAATGTCAAACGGAATTACATTTGCAGGCTTCAATATACTTGACATTCAGGAAATATACCGGAAAACTGGCATACCTGTTATAGCAATAACAAGAAAAAACCCATCAATTGAAAACATTTCCCGTGCACTTTTACTTCATTTCAAGGATAGTGAGGAAAGAATAAAAATTATAAGAAAAACCCCTGTGGATGAAATAGTATACGGGAACAAAACACTGTATATAAACAGGGCTGGCATCGAATTGAATGATGCTGCAACACTTATAAGAAATACTGCCAGTACAGGTAATATACCGGAACCTGTAAGAATAGCCCATTTAATAGCAACTGCAATAATAAATAAAGAAAGTCATGGAAGGGTTTAAAATATTAAAAATTATTTGCCACCCGCAACAGTAATATCTCCCATTTCCCCTATCTCACCGGCGGCCTTTTCCAGCGATCCTTTTGTTTCCGGTATGAATATCAGGGTTACTACAGATGCGGCTATTGCGAGGCCTGCAAGGTAATAAAAGGCAAAAGACTCGCCCAGTACCAGGAAAAGAGCCGGGAACACAAATGATGAAAGGGCGGCGCCGCTTCTTCCGGCTGCCACTGTATATGATTGTATCTGTGATCTTATCTTGGTCGGGGCGAGTTCAACCCCGTACATTCCCGAGGCAGTAATGGAACCCGGACCTGCCTGGTTGAAAAACTGCATTCCTATTCCATATACCATCATTCCAGCTATGGGAAGCACAGCAACAATTCCAACCCTGCTGATTCCATCGAATATGAGAAGGAATATGCCCATTCCAAGGAACCCCACAATCTGGAGCAGTTTTCTGCCCTTTCTGTCAATAAGGGCAAGCATGACAATTCCCCCTGCTATTGTAAATACCTCCATAAGATATGTCCATGCATCAGGAGAAAGCCCCATCTTGGAAGCAATCAGGGTTGGCCCGAATAGTATGCCAGCATATGCTACCTGGTCATAGAAGAACCATAGAACCATTGCGGAAATGTACTCTCTCCTGTATTTATGAAAATAATATTTGAAATTGTGCTTATCCTGTATATCCCCCTGTATTCTTACACTTTTATGCGCAACGTATTTTACCTCGTCCTCGAAACTCTTTTTATCGCCAGCTATCCTTGCTATGAACCTTGGTGTTTCTGGCATTTTCCTCCTGAGGTACACCACAGTCAGTGCCGGTACTGCACCCATTGCAAGGACTACCCTCCAGAGTATTGCATCGGAAACTCCCAGTACGGGACCAAAAATCATATAAGTAAAAGCGGCCAGAATTGCACCGAAACCCCACATCATGCCGAATCCAAAGCCTATGGTCTTTCCTCTGTCCTTTGCATTTGAATGCTCACCCATTATCATTGGCGACATTACATAATCGGCACCCACACCGATTCCAAGTATCAGCCTTATTGCTATAAGCAGATAGACATTTACGGCAAAGATCTGCATTATGGCAGCAAGTCCAAGTATTAATACATCTACACCGTAGAATTTTTTTCTCCCTCTTTTTGCCAGTTCGCCGAAAATTATTGCACCCACTGCTGCCCCGATCAGTGCAGAGCCAGCTATAAGGCTGGTAAAGAGTACATAATTGGGGTTGCTTTTTGTAATTCCATAGGCACTAAGTATTATCGCAAGAACTATTCCCACCGATGAAAGGTCGTAACCATCGGTAAAAACACCCATGCCAGTTGTTAGAACCGACCTTGCATGAAACCGTCCAAATTTCTGCTTATCAAGATCTTCAAATATATCTCCCATTATCCTCAGAAAATTATAATGTAATTATATATATAATTAATCGATATACTATATATTTTAATATATAAAATATATAGAAATATTCATTTCCTCAGGAATTTAAATTCATCGGATGGAAGGCCAGGCACATCATTTCTGAACTTGTATAAATGACCACCCCTGTTAATTCTGTCACTTGCGGTGGTTATGTAAAGTGTTTTCATGTCATCATCTCCAAATATGCACGATGTTACATTTTTTGTTCCCACAAAAATTTTTTTGACAGCCTCACCGGACCTGTTGAATTTTATTATTCCATTGCCACCATAAAAGGCAACATATAGATTCCCCTGGGAGTCAATGGTCATCCCATCCGGGACTCCTGCAAAGGATGAAACGTCAAAGCTTTTCCTTTCTGAAATTATTGTAGATTTATTCATATCATAATCAAAAACCCTGATCTTCCTTGGGGGCGAATCTATATAATACATAGTTTCTATATCAGGATCCCATATTGTCCCGTTAGAAATTGTTATGCTATCCAGCACTGTTTCCCCGTCTGATCCGAATCTGTACAGTTTTCCTGAAGGCATTTTTTCATTCATATCCATTGTTCCTGCAAAAAGAAAACCATTTTTGTCGCATTTCCCATCGTTAAACCTCACATTTTCAGGGAGCTGTAATGTAAACAGTGTTTCAACCTCCATCCGGGTTAATGATAGATGCCTGATTGAATCCCTTGTTCCAAACACCAGCCCGTCATTGCACGGTACTATAAACGGTATAATCTTATCACTGTAAAGCGTTTTCACTGACCCACTGTAGGAGTGGATTTTGCCACCCAGTATATCAACGTAGTACAGCACCCCGTTCAGCCATACCGGGGATTCCCCAAGTTTTAACTGTGTGGACGACCTTATTAGTTTAGCCTTCATCTATAATTATTAGTTTATACATATATATAAGTTGCTAATCGATACTGTTTAAACACTATTTTGATAGGGCTGATACCGGCAATTTATCTCGAGGAGGAAATCACATATTGCATATCTAACCTTAGCTTGTTCTACATTTTATAATGAATTCTGAAATTATGTGACATTATTTACCCACATGCTAATTCTGGATTATTGAACCCGGGGTTATAACCAATAACAATAAAAATAATGAAAACTCTTAGTTGTTAAAATGTGTTAAGTCACAATATTATACAGGATTTTATGGAAATTCCCGATGCACAATATTTATAATCAGATTAAATATTTATAACCATGTGGGAAGCTGTGTTTAAAATAGATAAAATTGATGACAATTCTCTGAAGGCCGTTACAGTTAAGGGCACGCCCCTGCTTATTGCAAATATAAAAGGGAAAATATACGCAACCGGCCTTTACTGTACCCATGAACAGACAGATCTATCAGAAGGTTTTATAGAAAAGTGCAACGTAATATGCCCTGCACATTTTGCATCCTTTGATATACAGACAGGTCATGTTGTTTCAGGGCCAGAAGACGAGAGCGCGCCCATTGACAATCTTAAATCCTATCCTGCAAAGGTAGAAAACGGAATGATACTGGTGGAACTTCCATGAAAATTCTGGTTCTTGTTAAGCAAATTCCGGATATAAGCGCAATTAAATTTGATGAAAAAACCAAGAGAATAATAAGGAGTGGGGTAAAGCTCTTATTTAATTCGTATGACAAAAAGGCGGTTGAGGCTGCTGTGCAGTTATCTGAAAAATATGGATATGAAACCTATGCTGCATCCATGGGTCCACCAGATGCCGCTGAAATACTTAAAGATTCGATGCGTATGGGAATAAACCATGGAATTTTATTAAGCGACCGCAATTTCGCCGGATCTGATACATTCGTAACATCGCATATACTATCGGCCCTTGTCAACATTATAAATCCCGATATTGTGCTCACGGGAAAATCTTCACTGGATGGAGAAACATCACAGGTACCGCCTGAAACTGCATGGATGTCCGGCTATAATTTTCTCTCGGGTGTATCAGGAATAGAGATTATGGAAAAAAGTGTTGAGGTAACCCGGGATGAGGATGATGGCATCTCAAAATATGAGGTACCACTTCCGGCATTTTTTTCAGTCAGCGAAAAGATCAACAGGGCAAGGCAGATAGACCCTTCAGTTAAAATAGAGGATGTTGAGGTATATGATTCAGATATTACACCATGGAAAGGAAGCCAATCGCCCACTGAGGTAGCAGATACCTTTCCGCTCAACAGCTCCAGAGATAATAAATTCATAGATTTCAATAAATTTATAGAGATTCTGCATGAGGCAGGTCACGGCTCTTCAGGCACACACAGGGACTATATCGGTGAACCGGAAACTGGAGATGTATTCCTGGGGCTTGCAGTGGATGACCCTAAAATCTCCATGGAGATCTCTTCCAAAATAGCCGAAAGCACGCATGATAAAATTACAGTGATAGGGAACATCGATCCAGTAAAGCTTCAGGGGATGGCCTGCCATCAGTATATATACCTGGAGGATTATAGCAATGTTTCTATGGCGAAATATGTGGCAAAATATATAAAAGAAAACCCTGTAAGGCATGTTCTCGCCCCATCCAATCTGAACGGGCGTGACATAATGTCATTTGTCGCGGCATCCCTGGGGCTGGGTTTAACTGCTGACTGTGTTGACATAAAAATGGAAAATGGAAAAATGATACAGTACAAGCCATCATTCGGAGGCGGAATAATAGCTGTTATAAAATCAAAAACAGACCCGGATATGGCCACTGTGAGGAAAGGCATGTTTCAGGTTAGGTTTATTAGCAGATCCTTCGAAACAACGAAAATAAGGTCCAGGGCTTCTCCAGAATACAGAATTATTGAAAGAAAGACGCTGGACAGCACACTGCGGCCACTGGACACCCCTGTGATATTCGGCATAGGAACAGGAGTCATGGCAGATGACATTCCAAAAATATACGGCATAGCAGAAAAGATCGGGGCATCAGTGGGAGCAACAAGAAGGGTGGTAGATATGGGAAGAATTCCCAGGCAGTTCCAGATTGGACTTACTGGTGTTTCAGTATCTCCTGACCTTTATATTGCTGTAGGCATCTCCGGATCTGATAACCATATTGTTGGAATAAGGTATGCAGGCAGGGTTATAGCAATAAATAAAAATCCTGAAGCACCAATATTCAGGCACTCTGATTTCGGTATAGTTATGGACTCACATGAATTTATAGGTGAATTATGCACCCATATTAACCATTAATCTGTGAAAAATATAATTTACTACCTTTATATAATCTATAATGGAGGTTAATAGTATAACTGTAAAATTCCCGAAGGAAATAGTTCTTGAGGACGGAAGTAAAATTACAGTTAATAAGGATAAAATTTCGGATGAGTCATTATTTTCACTTTTATATCCTGAAAAATATACAGATAATATCGCAGTTGCCCTGATAAAGCACGGCTTCCATGACGCAACACCCAGTTTTTTCAAGGGAGAGGTATTCAGCCTTGCAAAGGAAATATCATTCCCCTGGGAACTACATTTAAGGCTTTTCAGCAACGGTGAAAAATACAGTAAAATATTCGCCCATATTGAAATATCCAGAAAGTATTTCGAGCATCTCTTTATTATACAGCCCTCAGTTTATGAGCCATTTGATTTTTATAAAAATATATACAAACAGTTCAGGGTAATGTACGGGCCTTCTGGAAAAACAGTAAAGGAATTCAAAAGCAATTATGAAATTACACTGGTGCCACCTGAAAATCTCATTGAATGGATGCCTGTGGTTGTAAATCTCTACGATAGCCTGTCCAGGTATAAGGAAAATATCAGGGAAATCATAGATATGCTGGATTACGAGCTTCACAGGAGATAGGTCACTTCCTGGAATAACGTTTTACTGTATGGCCGCAAACGGGGCATATTTCTATGTATTTGTCATATATTCTATGGCATCCAGTGCACCTGTACTTCCATACTATGCTCTTCTTTATTGGTTCTATGCCGCTTCCAGAATATTCTATGCCGCATTGCCTGGCCACATTCTGGATGGCATAGTCATCAGTAACTATTGTTCCATCGTATTCTATTGCAAGTGCAAGCACATCAATATCTGTCTTGCTGAGGACACTGTAATCCCCGGTTTTCATTGCAGCATTTACCGCCATTTCCACATATTTTTTCTCAGGATTCTGGATATTTATATCCGCCACATCAAGAATCTTTTCCAGGGAACCATTTTTGATTTCATTTATTACGGAATCCGGGTAAATATAATTGCTGGTTGAAATGTTAATTCTTCCGGACAGGATTGCCGATGTATCTATTATATACTTTTTGACATTATCCACATGGTCCAATATTATTAACAGTAATAAACGTAACTGGATTAATATAAAGATATTGCCATTTTTGATATGATATTTTAGGGATGCCGCAATTCACCAGTATGTACCTGCTTCTCTTAATACTACTAATTGTCGGAATCGCTGTTGGAGCCCTTACAGGCATAACAGGCAGCAGTGGTGTCCTTGTTGTTGTTCCGGTTTTATCATATATGGGCATAGATTTTAAAACATCAATAGGAACAAGCCTGCTGGTTGATGTTATTACGACAACCATAGTCATCTACGTTTACCTTAAGAAGAAGACGCTTGATATAGGAATTGGATTGATCCTTGGCATGGGTGCCATAGTTGGTGCCCAGATAGGGGCCTTCGTTGCACATATAGTGCCCGTACTTCCACTGGAGATCGCTTTCACGGCCATGGCTGCATATATGAGTTATTATGTCATAAAAAAATCATACAGGACAGAAGAAAAGGGGATCAGGAAAATCAATCTCAAAAGGCCCATTGCACTTCTCATTGGCTTCCTCCTTAGTATACCCATAGGGACATTGACCGGGATAATTGGCACCAGCGGGGGAATAATGTTTATCCTTGTCATTATTCTGCTTTTCTCCATGAAGGCACAGAATATGGTAGGTACAGCCACACTGGCGATGTTCCTTTCTGCCTTCAGTGGTTCTGTTGGCTACTTCAGGATAGGGCATATAGACTTTTTGGCTGCAATTGTAATAGGATTGATAGCACTTATCTCAGG
Organism: Thermoplasmata archaeon; assembly: GCA_021846695.1. Next base: position 47,198 of record JAJZWN010000003.1, on the reverse strand, counting down.
ATACTATTTTTCTATACTGGCCCATAAGGTGGATCAGAAGATTATCTACCGTTTCCTCGGGGTAGTTTTCATAATAGTGGTAATCAGTGAAATAGTGAAAATCACTGTATTATAATAAAATTGATTTTCCAATCCCAGAATACTCCCTGCCGAGGTACACATAATTTTTATCATGGCAGCATCTGCAGCTCATGTTTTTTTCTATGCCTATTCTGTTTATTTCAAAAGCAAAACCATCAATGAAATACATGCTTCCGTCTATTTCATAATTAAGAAGCACCTTGACTGCCAGGTTTACCCCGTACATTGCAATAATTGCAGGAATTGTGCTCATGACACCGGAAACTTCACAGGATGGCAGATCTGCCGGGTCTCTATTGAAACATGCATAGCACGAGGTTTTTCCCGGGACTACTGCCTTGAACTCCCCGTAGGTCTCTATTGCAGATGTAAATATCCACGGTATTCCATATTTGTCGCAGGCATCATTTATTATAAACCGGGTTGTCATATTATCTGTCCCGTCGAAAACAAGGTCTACTGTGCCGGTGAGATATGCCATATCCGCATCAAAAGCCCTGTTATAAAATTCAACATCGATGTCCGGGTTAATTTCCCTTATTTTGGCTGCAGCCGTTTCAGCCTTATATTTTTTCAGGTCATCCATGCCATAAAGGATCTGCCTGTTCAGGTTTGTTATCTCTATTTTATCCCTGTCTATCAAAATTAATTTTTTTACACCAAGGCGGGAAAACATTTCAGCGGCCGCGCTGCCTGTACCCCCAAGTCCTATAATCAGCACCGATTTTTCCAGCAATTTCTCCTGGTTTTCCTTCCCGATCTGTTTCAGTGCAATCTGCCTGGCATATCTGGCCATGTCCATGATATGTATATCTGCAGCATGGTTAAAATAATTTTATCCTGCATTTTCATAAGAGAATTCCTGATTGTTATAGTTTGATTAGAACAAAATTTAAATACAACTGCAGTATCCTTTTTTATGGGGAAGGCAGGTACAGGAGCAAAGGCAGGACTTGTTGCAGGATTGGTGTATGGCATATTTTCAGGTATTTTTAGTTATATAACACTTACAATTTTCAAGGCTGATGTGATGAAAATCCTCTCAAAAGAGGCGGCAGCAGAATCAGCAATAAATTCCAGTATTCACATCACTGCAGCTGAATTATACGTAACAGCTGTTGATCTTTCCATTGCCGAGGGCATAATAGGCGGTTTGATCGTCGGGCTGATTCTTGGAATAATATTTGCATATGTGCATGGAAAACTGCCGGGCAAAAACATGATAGTAAAGGGTGAGATGTTCGGGCTAATTCTCTGGTTAATATTCGACGTCCTTATCGGTGCCATAGATATAAGTTCTTACGGGATTATTTACTATGTGGCCACACTGGGACTTGGCATAATCTCACTTCTGGTATTCGGTTACCTGCTTGGGACTCTCTATAGCAGATGGGCAGAGAAAGAAACACCAATGACCGATGAACAGTTCAATGCAGGAAAATTATAAATATTCTAACTTTTAGGTTAAGTTAATGTTAAATGAAGAAATAAATGTATGATATTTATGGATCACGAAATAAAGGAAAAGTACATGCTTGCCGGAAAAATCGGAAGGGATGCACTGGAATATGCACAAACACTTATAGAACCAGGGGCCCTTTTTTACGATGTTGCTGAAAAGGCAGAGCAGTATATACGGGACAGGGGAGCACTGCCATCATTTCCGGTCAATTTATCTATCAATAACGAGGCGGCCCATTACACCCCCTTTGAGGGCGATAAAAAGAAATTCCATACAGGAGACCTTGTCAAGGTAGACCTGGGCGCCATGGTAGATGGGTATATGTCAGATAATGCCGCCACCATGGAGGTTGGCAATACTGGAAATTACAGTGATTTAATAGGCGCAACAAGGGAGGCACTCAATGCTGCTATAAAAATACTGAGGCCCATGATCAGCATTTATAGAATAGGGCAGGAAATAGGCAACGTCATCACATCACATGGATTCAAACCTGTAAAAAATCTGGGGGGACATGGAATTAACCGTTATGACCTTCATTCAGAAATTTTCATACCGAATTACGATGATGGCAATGGAGAAACTATACAAACAGATAAGGTAATAGCAATAGAGCCATTTGCCAGCACCGGCTTAGGGATGATCCACAACGGCCAGCTCGGAAATATATACATAATCGACCAGCCCAGAAAGCAGGACAGGGAAGAAATCCTCTATAAAAACTTCAACACTGCCCCATTCGCTGAACGATGGGTATCAAAGATAATGGATAATGACCAGGAATATTTAAGAAAGAAAATGTCAAGCAAATACATATCCGGATTCGCAGTGCTGAAAGAGCATAGCAAGGCAATGATCGCACAGTCAGAGCATACAATAATGGTACTGGGCGACGAAATAATTGTGACAACAGCCTGACTAAAGGGATTTTATTATTTTCTGCACCTTTTCGAGAACAAAAGATGCTGGATCATTTGCATTTATTTTTATTACATCAACCGGTTTTTCAATAAATTCTGAAATATTATCCAGAAAATAGTCGTAATATTTTTTTATGCAGGAAAGCCCATGCCTTTCCTCCAGTATTGATAACTGCCTCCCTCTGAAATTAAGATCCTTCCTGCTGGCCGTTATACGATCCACAGCTGTGTTTATATCAACATCCAGATAAATAATAATATCAGGCATCAACATTATTTTAGATACATTCACCATCCAGCGTACCGTTGCATTTTGGTCACCCAGTAACTTTTCGATCATTGGTCCCTCATAGGCTATGGATGAGGCAAGGTAGCGATCACATATTATTTTTTTATTGCTTCTAAGTTCTCCCTGGTGGTTTAGCCTGTCATAGGTAAAAAGAAAGAAGTTATAAAAGGAATTCTCCGGGCTGCTGAGTTTTTTGAGGTCACCGAATTGGAACGCATCTGTAGGTTCTTTTGTGTAATGAAAATCAGGGAATACAGGCTTCAGTGAGTTTATCAGTGTGGTCTTTCCTGACCCATCTATTCCTTCCATGGTTATGAACATTGTATGGGTATATTCAAGGCTTATAAATTATTATTTATGATAATTGAATCTGGAATTTAAATAATTATTAATAGTAATTAATTATATCAATTAAATGCTTCCTAGTATTGAGGAATTGAGGAAAATGCGCAAATCACTGGGTATTAGCCAGAAGGAACTGGCACGCATCAGTGGTGTAAGCCAGTCATATATTGCCAGGCTGGAAAAGGGAGAGATCAACCCTGCCTATGATAAGGTCAGGAAGATATTTGAATATCTGAACACCTCCGGAAACCGCGCAAGGGATATAGATATTAAAGCTGAATTTATAATGACAAAGGATGTTGATACTTGCGAAATGAACGATTCTATCATATCCGCATTGAATAAAATGAGGGAAAAAGGCTATTCACAGCTACCGGTTGTAACATCTGATAAACGGATCATCGGGACAATTACGGAGTCTGATATCAATGATATGCTGATAAAGGGTACAAGCATAGAATCCCTGAAACTTTTGACAGTGAAAAAGGTAATGGGGAAGGTCCTGCCGCAGCTGGATAAAAATAGCCCCATATCAATGATATATCCACTTTTAAAATACTCCAACGCTGTGTTGATAGTTGACGGTGCAGAACTCAAGGGAATAATTACAAAGGCTGATGTACTAAAGGCAGTTGAAACTTATGGGTAATATCGTACTGTTCACAATATACGGGATAATACTTTTTGCTCCGGCATTTATAGCAAATCCTGGGGCAGTGATTACCGGCGGGCATTTTGTAATGGACATGGGCAAAACATACAGGGGAAAGCGGATTCTTGGAGATGGAAAATCCTGGTCCGGATTTATCGGTGGTTCCCTTATAGGGGTTCTATCAGGCATTATAATTTACTATGCCGTCCATTTTCTGAATATACCATATCCCGATTATGGCAAAAATCTCCTTGATGCCGTGCTGGTTCTCATACCAATGAGTTTCGGGTCACTTCTTGGTGATATAACAGGGTCATTTGTGAAAAGAAGGATAGGCATGAAACGCGGTGCCAAAGGTTCTATACTGGACCAGTGGCCATTTGTTTTGGTATCATTTCTCATGGTCTTTATATTTGCAAGGCCTTTTTTCATGTCTGTTTACGGTGATCTACTGCCAGTTATCGTAATACTTGTTATAACCCCGCCAATACACAGGGGTGTAAATATACTGGCGTACAAATTTAAAATGAAGGATGTTCCATGGTAAAAATGGTTATTGCTGTAAGAAAGGACGTTTCAATGGGCAAGGGGAAAATTGCCGCACAGGTAGCACATGCTGCAGTTGCATGCACCCTTATTTCAATGAAAAAAAATAAGAAAATATTCAATGAATGGTATGCAACCGGTCAGAAGAAGGTTGTCGTGAAGGTGGATAGCCTGCAGGAGATATATAAAATAAAGGAGGAATGCAAAATCCGCGGGGTTGTCAGTGAAATAATAACGGACGCCGGATTTACACAGATTATTCCGGGAACTGTTACATGTATAGGCCTTGGCCCCGACGAGGATGATCTCCTGGACCAGATAACCGGAGATTACGGTTTACTCTAATTGCACTGTACAGCAGCCATTTGGGAGAAAAACATATATATCTTTCTTAAAATATCATGATGTGGAAAACCATGGTTCTTCTATAATGCCCCTGCATTACGGCCATCCTCCTGAATACCTGTACAAAAGAATGATAAAGCTGGGAGGCCTAATTTCCGACATAATAATCGGGAATTACGGTGAGGATTTTTATCTGAACCGGCTTGCAGATCCATTCTGGTTCCATTCCCTGTCACTGGCCATTGGATTTGACTGGAATTCCAGCGGAACCACCACTGCAACGCTGGGTGCCCTGAAGGAATACATAAATAAGGGGGACAGCCTGAAAATACTGGGCGGGAAAGGCAGGCATATGGGAGGAATAAAGGAGGAATTTGATTCCATTGAAGCCGAAGGAAACATACCAGCCGGAAAAATAGATAGAATAAGAAAGGATGCAAAATTGATAGGAAGGGTTGATGAAAAGCTCCTGCAGGATGGATTCAATCTGTATATGCAGTTCATAATAATGGATTATCATGGGAATTATACCATAGTAAATCAGGGGATGAATTCAGAATCACGCCTAGCGAGAAGATACCACTGGAAGAACAGCAATATGGACCTGTACAACGATGCCAGAAACGGTATTTCTGGATTTGAGAACTTGATAAAACTGGACCTGTCCACAAGAAAAAGTGAGGAAAATAGGTCGGGCATTATTGATATAATAAAGGATAATCCCCTAAAATACAGCAGGCAGAGGTCGCTGGACAATTTTATGGAATCTGCACCTGCACTGGATTTGAATTATAGAATTGACTGGAACAGGATGAGAGAACTTTATGAGTATAATCCCGGGACTTTTCAGGAGTTGATGGCTATTCCTGGACTGGAAAAGTCCACTATACGGGCCCTTTCCTACCTCTCAGAGATTATATACGGTGATGCGCCATCATTTGCAGATCCTGTAAAATATTCATTCTGCCTCGGCGGGAAGGATGGTGTGCCAAAGCCGGTAAATGTCCATGATTATGATACGGTTATAAATTTCTACAGGGAAATTCTGCAGGGGAACCGGTATTATGAAGAAGTATCAAAGAGGCTGGCAAAAATTAACCATGAAGGTTCACCAAGATAATAATTAATTACAGGCGGGGATAGCATTTATAGGAAACTCCATCCACAGCCGCAAAAATTCTTAGGTTTTCGGGAAAATGTTAATAACATAAAAACCAATCCCAATAGCATGGTTACAGTATCTATAGATATTGGCGGGACATTTACTGATATCATAATAATAGATGGGGAAATACACTATTATAAGGTGCCGACAACACCCGCCAATCCTGAACAGGCAGTTATGGACGGGCTGAGCAAATACCTCCATAAGAATATTGATGAGTTTATACATGCCACGACGATTGCCACAAATTCTCTTCTGGGCCAGTACGGGCTTGAGCTTCCAAGAACCGCACTTATTACAACAAAAGGTTTCAGGGACGTGATTGAGATAGGCAGGCAGAACCGGCCTGAATTATACAATCTTGACTTCCACAGGCCAAAAACACTCATACCTTCAAAATTCAGGTACGAGGCAGATGAGCGTACAGATGTCAACGGGCACATCATTACGAAGCTGGATACTGATAGTATGGAAAACGTTAAAAATTCTCTTATAAAAAATAAGGTAAAATCCGTTGCGATATGCTTTTTACATTCATACATGAACCCTGAAAATGAGGTTAACCTGAAAAATTACCTTTCAGAATATTTTGATAATATATCAATATCATATGGCGTATCTCCCGAGCCCAGAGAGTATGAAAGGACATCAACTACTGTTGTCAATTCAGTCCTTATGCCTGTTGTGTCGGGGTACCTTAAAAGATTAAAATCAGTCCTGGATAAATTCGGGTCTCCGGAAATAAATATGATGTCGAATGCAGGCGGCCTGGTATCTGTAGATGAGGTAATTAAGAAACCAGTTAATATAATAGAATCCGGGCCTGCCGCCGGTGTCATAGCGGCCAGTGAATTCTCTTCCATACTGGGTATAGACAAGGTTATCAGCTTTGACATGGGGGGAACAACTTCCAAGGCAGGAACTGTAATAAATCATAACGTGGACATTACCGCAGAATATGAGGTCGGCGGGTCATCGCATCACGGCAGGATAGTTAAGGGTTCTGGCTATCCTGTCAGATTCCCCTTTATAGATCTCTCTGAGGTATCCTCCGGGGGAGGCACTGTAATATGGAAGGATAAAACCGGTGCCCTGAATATCGGGCCAATGAGTGCAGGATCAGAACCTGGGCCTGTTGCATACAACCGTGGTGGAAAGGAACCTACGCTTACCGATTCAAATCTTGTAATGGGGATTATAAATGATAAAATGTCCGGATCCGATAAGATACTAAGGAAGGATCTTGCCCTGAAGGCTCTGGAAAAACTGGGAAATCCATATGAAGTTGCAGAATCAGCCATAAAGCTTGCAAATCTAGAAATGGCAAGGGCAATCCGGCTCGTCACAGTGGAGAGGGGTCTTGATCCCGCAGAATTCACCCTTTTCGGCTTCGGTGGCGCCGGGCCACAGGTTACAATGCCAGTGGCAGATGAACTGGGCATAAAGAATGTAATAATACCGCCTGAGCCAGGGGTATTCAGTGCCCTGGGATTGATGCTTGCTGATATAAAATACGAGGCAAGGATGTCATACCCCGAAGATCTGGAGGCCGGATTTACAGAGCTGGAACAGAAGCTGAAATATCAGATAAAGGAACCTGAGTTTCTGAGATATGCGGATTGCAGGTATGTAGGTCAGGGTTCTGAGCTGACCATTCCTGTTGAAGTGCCTGACAGGGAACGTATAATCAGAGATTTTACCGGTACGCATAACAGGACATTTGGGTTTACCCTTGACAGGCCCGTTGAAATACTCACAATAAGGGTTTTTGCTGTTAAAAAGAGGATAAAACCTGACATAAAATCCGGTAAAAATATAGAAAGCAAACCTGTTGAGAGAAAAGTCTATATAAACGGGAAATGGGAAAATGTTAATGTATACCAGAGGAACGGTCTGCCTGTAGGGAAGGAAATTACAGGGCCTGCCGTTATAGAGGAGGACGGATCAAGCACCTTTGTACCTCCTAAATGGAAGATATTCCGCGGGGAAAATAATGAACTAAGGGCGGTGAAATTATGACTGACTGGGAAATAATAGGAAAGGCTACACAGTTTATAGCAGAGGAAATGGGCGTTGCACTGAAGAGATCGGCCATTTCTCCCAATATAAGGGAGAGAATGGACCATAGTTGCGCTGTTCTAGATTCTGATGGCAGGATCATTGCACAGGCAGAACACATACCTGTACATCTCGGGTCATTTAAAATTGGGTCCAGAAATATTATCAATTACATGCATGACCATGGTATAACGTTGAGGGAAAATGATATGCTCATAACAAACGACCCTTACATATCAGGAACACATCTCAACGATGTCACCATCATAGCACCTGTTTACCACCATGGCAAAATATTCTGCTATGTAATAAACAAGGCACACAATGTTGATGTTGGTGGACCGGTTTTCGGAAGCCTAAATCCAGATGCAAGAAATCTCTACCAGGAAGGTCTCATAATACCGCCAGTGATCATTACAGATGATATAATTAAAATGATCCTGGCAAATTTCAAGGACCCTGAAACTGCAAGAGGGGATCTGAATGCACAGATATCTGCAAACAAGATGGGTATAAACAGGATAAATGAATTAAAGTCAAAATACGGCGCAGATGAGATTCTCTCGTCATGGAATTCCCTTCTGTCCCATTCACGGGAGCTTTCCCTGATGGCATTAAAATCATGGCAGCCCGGAGAGTATTCTGCTGAGGACTATCTTGAAAAGGGAATTGAAAAGATCAATATAGATATAAATTTAAAAATTAGTGAAGATGGCGTTATAGCTGATTTTAATGGTACACATGGCGAAATAGAATACCCGCTGAATGCAGTAGAGGGTGTGACATTTTCTGCTGTGGCATATGCCATAAGAAGTGCAATGCGCTATTCCATACCAACAAACGATGGTTTCTATTCTATTATTACAATAAAAGCGCCACACAGATCCCTGGTAAACCCGGAGAATAATTACCCGGTTTCCGGAGGAAATGTTGAAACCACACAGAGAATAGCAGATGTTACACTGAGGGCATTGAGTGAATTCCTGGATTACATCCCTGCTGCCTCCTCGGGTACAATGATGAATATGATGCTGGGCGGCAAGATTGGAAATAAATACTGGTCTTATTATGAAACTATAGGCGGAGGAAATGGTGGGAGGTATGATTCCAATGGAGAATCAGGAATACACAGCAATATGACAAATACATTAAATACTCCCGTGGAAATCGCCGAAAAGGAATACCCCTTCTTCTTCACAAGAAACAACCTGAGAAAGAACAGCTATGGTAAGGGGAAATACCACGGCGGTGAGGGAATAGTAAGGTCATTCAGGGTAAGAAGCAGGACATACATATCTGTAATTGCAGACAGGTTTATAATACCTCCATGGGGTCTCAGGGGCGGATTCCCGGGGAAAACAGGGAAGCTATACATAATCAGCAACGGAAAGAAGAAATCCATGCCTAGCAAGTTTTCTACTGTGCTGGAAGAAAATGATGAGGTTGTGGTAGAAACTCCTGGAGGAGCAGCATATGGAGAAAAACAATAGTCCCTTCCTGTTTTTATAATACCTATTTTTATTAAATTGTTAAATCATTTATGTTTGAAGTTTCAGTGCATCATTGGCTTTTATATATAAAGTAACAATTCTAATGCATGAAAATTATGTCATGGAATGTCAACGGGTTGAGGGCTGCAATAAAAAACGGAATTATAGATACAATTAAAAGTGAAAATCCGGATATAGTGCTCATGCAGGAGGTCAAGGTGGACAAACTCAATATTCCCGAGGAAACACATCATCTCGGGTACAAAGTATATATCAATTCCGCAGATAAAAAGGGATACAGCGGAACAATGGTCCTGACCACGGAGGAACCATTGAACTACATGGAAGGCATCGGCAATCCCGAGTTTGACTCAGAGGGAAGGGTCCAGACACTGGAATATAACGATTTTTATGTGATAAATTCATATTTCCCCAATTCCCAGCATGGGCTACCGAGGCTTGATTTCAAGATCAAATTCAATAAGGAGATTCTGGCATATATGGACAGGTTAAAGGAGAAAAAACCGGTAATAATTACCGGGGATTTCAATGTTGCACACGAGGAAATTGATATTGCAAGGCCCAGGGGGAATGAAAGAAATCCAGGGTTCACGGATGAGGAAAGGAATTCAATGACTGAAATGTTATCACATGGATATGTTGATACATACAGGTATTTTCATAAAGAGCCAGGGCATTATTCGTGGTGGTCATACAGATTCAACGCCAGAGAAAAGAACATAGGATGGCGTATAGATTATTTTGTTGTCAGTGAGGATTTTATAGGGCACGTCGAGGATTCAAGGATACTGGAAAGTGTCACCGGTTCTGATCACGCGCCCCTGGAACTTCTCATAAAATAATACATTATTTATCTATTTCTGAATGTCTTCTTATTTTCTTCCAGGCAAATCCCTTAAATCTTTCCTGGTCCTCGACTTTTCCTCTTTCATGGTAACCATAGGCTTCCCAGTAACCATCCTCATATTTCTCCATCAGCCTGATTTCTGTTATCCATTTTGCACTCTTCCATCCATATAAAGATGGTATAAAAGGTCTGGCCGGAAACCCGTGTTTGATTCCAAGTGGTTTATCATCGATTCTCAGTGCCAGTATGCTTTTTTCATCCACGGCATCATCAAAGGGAACAGGAGTATCATATCCATCTGCGCAAACAAACATAACCCATTCAGCCTCTGGTGCCGGGCCCGATTTCATTATGAGGTCCCTCAATGATGGCCCGGTAAATTTTGCCTCCTTTATTGACCATTTTGTTACACAGTTGAAATCGGATATATATTCGACCCCCTTCATTTTGTTTAGGTCTTTATAGGTATACTCAGCAGGTTTTGCCACAAGGCCAGTAACCCTGAGTGACCATTTGTTTTCATCTATTGCGGGACCATCCAGTGCATCGTAAATTATCCAGTTGTTGACATAATACTGGCCCGGATTTTTTACCTCAATTTTTTCCATTGTTTAACCATATCTACATGATATTTAACAATTTTTTAAAATAATTTTTGGGTTTATCATAAAGTTCTAACGGCAATAATAATATATACGATATATTTATTCTATGGCTATGATCGAACTATATCTCATTCTTCCTGTTGCTGTAATTGGTCTATCGATTCTGATAGCCTCCCTACATATGATTGCACCGGATCACTGGACCCCGATTTTGTCATATTCAATAAGCAGGAAGCTCCAAACAAGAAAAACAGGTTTTATTTCATTCAGTCTTGGCCTGGTTCATGGAATATTTTCCGCCATGCTTTCATTCGCAATAGCAATTGTTGGAATGTACTTCTTTCCCGAACTGGAATTAAAATTATTCGCTATTTCTCTTCTTGTTTTTGTTGCCCTTTATATAATATTGAATGCGAGGCACGAAGAAAAAGCCGAAAAAAGTAGAGAAATAGAAAAGTCAATACTGTTCGTGAGCATTATACCTGACCCTGCAATAGTCCCGATTATACTGATTGCAGTTGTTTACGGTATGCATTTTGTTTATTTTACCCTGTCAGTTTTTGTAGTTGCATCGGCACTTGCTCTTTTAATTGTGACTATTGCATTGAGCAGAATATTAATAAAGAGGCTTGCAACCCTGACACCGAAAAGAATTGATTACCTCGTGGCAGCCATATTGCTTGGAACAACAATTTTTATAATAATTTAAAAACATAATTATTTTTACACCATTAAAATATATGGCTGTGTTAGTTACAGCTTTGACAGTTTACGGCTCTACGGTTCTTGCCATGATGATGGTATTTTATCTCCTTGAATCACGGTCCCCTGTTTATTCCCTCTTTTTTGCAATTATGTGTTTCTGTTCAGCAGTGTACGGAACGCTGGCAGGTGTGTACCCATTCGGAGTTATAGAAACCATATGGGGCATATTCTCAGTTCACAGATTCATCCAGAGGAGGAGAAAACTTAAGGCTCAGTAGAATACCAATAACATTTATATCATGTTATTAAATTTCTTGCTGTGAGAGGGGGCTATCTGGTAATCGGAATAGTTATCATGTCTTTCAATTCACTGTACCAGTATTCATGGAATGTTTTTGAACCACTCCTAAAGACCGGATTGAACGTGTCGTTAGTACAGATTGAACTCGCCTTTACATTATTTGCAATCTTCTCAACAGGATTTCAGGGTATAGGCGGATACTTTGCTGACAGAAACGGGCCAAGGAATATAGGTATATTATCTGCCCTGCTTTCGGCAACCGGCTTTATAGGGACTTCTTTCATACATAGTCTGTACCTCTTCTATATATTATGGTCTCTCGGCAGTATAGGCGAAGGCATTCTTTACGGTATAGCCACAAATCTGGCAGTAAAATGGTTCCGCGGCCGCAGGGGATTTGCTGTGGGGTTTGTTTCTCTTGGATTCGGCCTTGGTGCTGCGATTGCCAACATATTTATAGCCCGTGCTGTTTCATTCAGAACTCCCATGCTTATTATTGGCGTGGCAGAAATAATTCTGCTGCCGGCACTTCTCATAATGGCAAAATACCCGGAATCAGGTACCATGACCGGAGAGAAAACATCAAAAAACCTTAGAAACAAAAGATTCTGGATTCTGTATATATCATTCATCCTGGGAAGTGTCCCTCTCATAGTTGTATCGGCTTCCTTTGGATATCTCGGGGAAACATTGCCACTGTTTGAATTCACAGTGCTGGTATCCATGTTCCCACTACTCAGCGGCGTTAGCAGGCCAATACTGGGTTATGTATCTGATGTGATAGGAAGGATAAAGGTGGTTATGGTCATAGATCTTTTCCTTATACTTGGTTCAGTGTTCCTGATACTACATGAATATCTCTTTGCCATAGTATTCATAGGATTTTTTGGTGGTGCCATGATATCAATGTATTTTTCCCTGGTGGGTGATATTTTTGGGTCAAAATTCTCAACAGCAAATAACGGCGTATTCTACACAGGGAAGGCAATATCAGGATTCCTCGGCAGTACGCTGTTTGCATCTTTATTTATCCTTGACCACGGGTTATCATTTGTTTTTGTCCTTGTGGCAAGTGTCGCCGCAATATTCTTCCTTATTGTATCCATACCAGGAAAAAAGATAAATGTATAATTTTTTATTTAAATAAACTATTATCGTTTATGGTAAATACAGATGAGGCAGTGATCGCAAGATTCGAATATGAAAGTTATAAATTTGAAATTCTCGTGGATCCTGATGCAACCTCCAGAATACGGGAGGGCAAAATAGATATTGAGAATGACCTGGCGATTCCAGAGGTATTCAAGGATGCAAAGAAGGGTGAAAGAACCAATGAAGAAATCCTCAAGAAGGTATTCAAAACAACTGATATAGCACAGATTGCAATAGAAATAGTAAAGAGAGGGCAGATACAGCTTACAACCGAGCAGAGAAAGGAGATACTGGAGACAAAACGGAGGCAGGTTATAAATGAGATTGTCCGGGAGGCAATAAATCCACAGACTAATACACCGATACCTGTAATCAGAATTGAGGAAGCCATGGATGAGGCAAAGGTTCGCATAGACCCTTTTAAAAGTGTGGAGGAACAGGTACAGATGGTACTCAAGGCCATAAGGCCATTAATACCCATAAGAATGGAAAAAGCCAGGCTGGCTGTAAGACTATCTGGAGATGCCTATGGCAGACTCTATGGAGACCTATCGCGTATGGGAATTATACTGAAAGAGGAATGGTCCAACGCCGGAGAATATATGTGTGTTATAGAGATACCGGCAGGCATGCAGGGGGACCTGATAGACCTCGTTAACAGAAAAACAAACGGAGAGGCAGACGTAAAACTGTTAAAATAATTTAAAAACATGCAAGTATTAAAATTATTTATATATTAATTTTAAATTAATGACAAAGATAAATATATTACGAAGGTATATTTCATAAAGTAAAAGGTGTATTCAATTGGAGACAAAAAAAATAGTTTATCCCGGGGATAAAATAGAAACAGGTGATTTAAAACCCCGAAATGGTATGTACGAATCTAATTCAGAATTCTTCTCTGAATACTTTGGAGTTATCCAGGAAAGTGAGAAATTTGTTGATGTGGCTCCTTTCAACAGCCCTTACCTTCCCAGGGTAAATGATAAAATCATTGGGAAGATAATGGATATTGGGCCAACGATGTGGACTGTTGACATAAACTCTCCCTATTATTCCCTCCTGCATATGAACGATACCCCATGGCATGTTTCCTCAGGGGACCTTGAAAGATACCTTAAGGTCGGGGACTATGTTTATGCAAGAATATCTGTGTCTAATGAAATCAAGGAAAGCTGGATTTCATTGAGAGACAACGGAATGAGAAAGCTGGAAACAGGAAGAATTATATCGGTTAAGCCCCCGAAGGTACCCAGGGTTATTGGAAAAGGCGGAAACATGATTAATATCATAAAGACCTATACCGATACAAAAATAATAGTTGGGCAGAATGGATTCATATGGGTTGATGGAGAGATAGACAATGTGAAAAAAGCTATTGATGCAATTAGACTAGTAGAAAAGGAGGCCCATACAATTGGCTTAACAGACAGAATGGAAGAATACCTGAAGAAGATGAAGGGTGAAAATTAATGGAAGGAAATATCAAACTTATAAGAGATGACGGACTTAGGCTGGATGGCCGTGCAAACAATGAAATGCGCCCGATTAAGATACAAACAGGCGTTGTGGACAGGGCAGACGGATCAGCATTTATAGAATGGGGTGCGAATAAGATTATTGTGGCAGTTTATGTAAGGGAAGCATATCCGAAGCATGCACAGAATATAGACCGTGCAATAGTAAAGGCCAGATACAATATGTCAGGATACTCTGTGGAGGAGAGGAAGCGCCCGGGTCCAGACAGGAGAACCATGGAAATATCGAAGGTGGTTTCTGAGGCACTTTCATCTGCTATTGTACTGGAAAAACTTCCCAGGGCAGAGGTGGATGTTTTTATTCAGGTTCTTGAGGCTGATGCTGGTACAAGAATAGCAAGCCTTACCGCTTCTTCTGTAGCAGTGGCCGATGCCGGTGTTCCCATGAGGGACCTTGTGGTCGGCTGCACTGCTGGAAAGGCAGATGGTAAAATTGTTCTGGACCTCTCTAAGGACGAGGACAATTTTGGGCAGGCCGATATACCAATGGCAATCCTGCCCAGAACCGGCAAGGTCGTTCTGCTTCAGCTTGATGGTGATGTTACAGAGGAAGAATTTAATCAGGCCACATCAATGATGATGGAGGCAATGCCACGCATTTCAGAAATACAGAGGAATGCATTGATGGATAAATACAGTTTAGAGGATGGTGAATAAAATGCCTATGGACGCAAGTGCAGTATTATCGGAAATTAGAAAAGGATTCATACTGGAGAGCATAAAAACAGGAAAACGCCTGGATGGAAGGCGCCTGGATGATTACAGGGAAATAAAGATAACAGAAAATTTTGTGCCAAAGGCAGCGGGTTCTGCAATGGTAGAAATAGGGAAAACAAAGGTTGTGGCAGGTATAAAGGTGGAGGAGGGAGACCCCTTCGAGGATTCTCCTGACAGTGGTGTCATGGCTCTCAACATAGAGTTGCTTCCCATGGCATTTCCAACCTTTGAATCGGGCCCTCCAAGTGAGCAGGCAATAGAGTATTCCCGTGTTGTTGACAGGGGTATCAGGGAAAGTAAAATGATAGACACATCAAAACTTGTAATAGAATCCGGCAAACGTGTTTGGATGATATTCGTGGATATAGATGTCCTGAACTACGATGGCAATATAATAGACGCTGCAACGCTTGCGGCTGTTACTGCATTGAAAAATACTGTTGTACCTGCCTCAAAAATCGGGCAGAAGGATTATGCGCTCCCGGTCAATGCAACACCTGTTTCAGTTACGATGGTAAAAATCGGGGACGAACTTGTTTGTGATCCCGATCTGGAGGAAGAACAGGTTTCAAATGGCAGGATTACCGTTACAATTTCAGAAGATCATAATATACATGCAATGCAGAAAGGCGATATAGGAGAATTCTCCCTTGATGAAATAAGGAAAGCTATAAAAACATCAAGTAATATAGGTAATAAGTTAAGGGAAACATATTTAAGGTGAATATATGACAAAACACACAGTAAAAGTAGGGGCATCCGGGCGTTTTGGTCCCCGGTATGGTGTTACAGTAAGAAAGGCATGGAATAAGGTATACAAGCAGAAAACCAGTTTCTATATATGCCCTTCATGCAAGCAGAAAAAGGTAAAGAGAGTTGCCAATGGAATATGGGAATGCAGGCATTGCGGCTATAAATTTGCCGGTGGGTCCTATACACCGGAATATAGCAGCGAGACTGTAAAGGAGATAAACAACCATGTATAAATGTATAAGATGTGGTAGACAGCTTGAAAAATCATTCGGAACCACTGATATCGAATGTGAATGTGGTTCAAGGGTTTTTATCAAGGAAAGGCCTAGCATTGAAAAAGTTGTGAAGGCCAGATAATTTTTTTTATTTTTATGAACGATATTCAGGACTTATTCTCAAATAAACTCTGTATGAGATGTACCGGCAGAATTTTCGCATCCATTGATACTGGATTGACAGACTATGATCGGGGCCAGAAACTGGCTTTCACTTACAGGGCATTTTTCGGGGAGATTGATATTCCTGAAAAATGTTATATCTGCAATGGAATTTTCAGCAATCTGGATATGTACCTGAACATGGCAGTTGATGCTATAGGGAGTATGGAGTATAGTACATTTTTGATAGGATCGAAGTTCGATCCGGATATAATGATCCAGGAGCAGAAAATACAGAATAAGTACGGGAATAAGGGTGAAAGCATAAAGAAAGAATTCAACCGCGAGTTCGGAAAATATTTCTCTGATCATACCGGAAAGGAATTTTCTAAAAATCCTGATATACTAATAGAAATAAATACAGTGTACGATAGTGTGAGTCTAATAGTTAGGCCTCTTTACATATACGGGACCTACCTAAAAAAACGCAGGGATATACCACAGACAAGGTGGATAAACGGCACCGGAAATTCAATAGAATCCCTGATAGGAGAATTGCTTTTAAAATACACAGGCGGGAGAAATTATAAACTTCATGGTTCAGGGAGAGAAGATGTGGATGTTATGATGCTCGGCAATGGACGTGAATTTGTAATGGAAGTAGATGAGCCAGTGTACAGGAATATAAATCTGGAAGAGTTCATGAATGCTGTTAACCGGTCGGATTCAGGGGTATATATTTCCAATCTTGAATTTTCCAGCAAAGATAAAATCCGGGAAATAAAGGAAGCAGCATATGATAAGGTATATATGGCGACGGTAGAATGCGATGATGAAATATCCAGAGACAAAATGGAAAATACAGTCAATAAGTTCAAAAATCTAGTAATTTCACAGAGAACCCCCACAAGGGTAATTGGAAACCGTGCTGATCTAATAAGAAAAAAAGAAATAAAATATATAAATATAGAAGATATACATGATAAGGAAGCCACAATAAAAATTTGCTCCCAGTCAGGAACATACATTAAGGAGCTTATCAATGGGGATAATGGCAGAACAGTACCGAGTATGTCATCTATCTACGGTAAAGAATTGAGGGTAAAAAGCCTTGATGTAATAAAAATAATGAGGTGAATAAACATGACAAGAATGTCCAATGGAACCAGATCCGGTTCAAGAAGCAAGTTAACTAAGAAGATAAAACAGAGGGGTATGCCCAAGGTAAACAGCCTTTTAAAGAAATTTGAGGTAGGAGAAACAGTGGCTGTTGTAATAGATCCAGCGATTCAGAATGGAATGCCTTTCCATAACTTCCAGGGGAGAACAGGAAAAATCATAGGGATGCAGGGAAGTTGCTATGTTTTAAAAATTAAAATAGGCAACACTGAGAGAAAGATAATATCTGCTCCTGTCCACCTCAAGAGGTTGCCTCAATGAAAATAACCTATAAAACCAACAGCGAGGTGTACGATTTATTAATAGGGATGGAAGATAGAACCCCCAGTGAGAACGCCACGCTTTCATATGTTGAAAAATTTTTAAAATACGATCGTGATACTGACATTGCGCAGCTTTATGCTGATATTGGAAAGGTGCATAGATTTTCAAGGGAAGTAATAACAAAAATAATCGACATCAAACCTGCAACCCCAGAGGAGCTCATAGCTATATTAAACTCATATAATATCAATGTTGATAACAAAGTTTTAGATAGTATAATAGATATACTCAAGGGTTTGTAAATGGAAGAATACGCTTATATAATCGATTATCTGCCGCAGGGTAGGGCAGAGGATAAAAACTTCAGAAAGTCACCACTCATAATAGCGATAGGGGAAAATGAATTTAAGCTTCTGGAAATCGTTCCCAAGCCTGATGCTGTAATCACTGTCGGGGACAGAATATATATTGGAAAATCTCCAGAAAAAAGGGACAAAATTATTTCAATAAAAAGAAGAATTACATTTAAGGAACTAACCAGCGCTGCTGTCAGTGAATTACCATATGCTATAGAAAATATAATAGACGGAAACCAGAAGAGATTTATTGATTTTTTCAATAATGCTGAGGCTGTTAATACAAGAATGCACACACTGGAACTTCTTCCTGGACTTGGAAATAAAAGCATGTGGGCCATTCTTGAAGAACGAAAAAATGGGCCATTTACCTCATTTGATGATATTATGGAAAGGGTTAAGAGCGTCCATAACCCGAAAAAGATGATTGTTAACAGGATCATGGATGAACTGCAAAACAGGTACGAAAAATACAAATTATTCGTTGCAAAATGACCGGGAATTTTCCAAAAAAATTCGGGCAGGTTTTTTTACGGGATAAGAATATAGCGGCCAAGGAAGTGAGGTTACTGTCAGTTAGAGACGGTGACGAGATCCTTGAAATAGGTCCAGGAGATGGAATACTTACGGATATACTTCTTTCATATCCCGTCAAACTTACTGCCGTTGAACCGGATCACAGGTTTTACGAAAGCCTTGCAATAAAGTATGCAGAATCCATTTATACTGGAAAATTCAAAATTTTAAAAGAAAGTTTCCTGGATATTCCCCCTGCAAATTATAATCATATAATAGGAAACATACCTTACAATATTTCATCGCAAATACTTTTCCATTTGCTGGATTTTAACTTTGAATCAGCAGTGATGATGGTCCAGAAGGAATTTGCATTAAGGCTGGTTGCAAAACCAGGTACGAAGGACTATTCCAGATTATCTGTGAACGCTGGCTTAAGGTCAAATATAAAAATAATTTCCAATGTTAACAGGCAGGTGTTCTCTCCGGTGCCCGGTGTAGATTCCTCAATAATAGAAATCAGGAAAAAATCATGTGATATTGATATAAAAAATTTTGATGCATTTTTGATAAAGATATTTACAATGAGAAGAAAAAAATTATCAACAATACTGAATTACAGCGGGCCTTTATCAGAAAAGAGGCCCGGGGAACTCACAATAGACCAGTTAATTATGGTTTACTCCCGGATATAGTGCTGTTACCAACATTTCCGGTGCTCTTGCTCAATATATTATTCAGCGCCGTTGCTGTAAAGAACTGTGATGTATCTCCCACTGTCGGTACGTTCTGTGGTATCATTATAAGAGATCCCTTTCCTTCCAGCCCGATCTGGTATACTATATCCATCCATCTCAGCTGGAAGGCTGTTGGGTTGTTTGCATACTGTTTGGCTGCATCAACCATCTTTCCAGCTGCCTCTACCTCTGCCAGTGCAAGTGTTACCCTGGACCTTCTCTCCCTCTCGGCAGCAGCCTGCCTGGACATTGCGTCCTGAAGCGTCTGCGGTACGAGGACATCCCTGATTTCCACAGATGAAACCTTTACTCCCCAGTGCTCTGTTTTCTCATCAATTATCTGCCTTGCTGCCTCTCCTATCTTTTCCCTTTCTGACAGGATTTCATCGAAAGAAGATTTCCCAAGAACCTCCCTCAATGTTGTCTGTGCGGCAAGCTGTGTTGCTGCAGCATAATTTTCCACATTAAGCACTGCCTTGTCCGGATCAATTATCTGGAAATACATAACTGCATCAACATTTACGGGAACGTTATCCTGTGTAAATGTGGACTCTGTCTTAAACGCCACTGCCTGTATTCTCGTTGATAAAACAACTGTAATTTTACTTATAATTGGCGTCACATAAACAATTCCTGGCCCCTTCAATCCAGTATATCTCCCTAGCGTTAAAACCGGTGCCCTCTGCCATTCTTTTAATATATGTATACCAGAGAGTATAATTGCAACAATTATTATCAGGACGAGAATTAATATAACTTCTCCAACATCTATAGCTACCATACTATAACAACGAGAAGTTCTATTTAAATATTTTTAATAAACCATTTAAACCATTGCACTTTCATCGCAGAAAAAATAATGTTAAATCGTTAATCAACGAATTATCTAACGTGAATTTTTATATATTTCCTAATACTATCCACTTATGTCTGGAATAGTTAGTTACGGTTCATATGTTCCTGTATACAGAATTAAACCCGAAGAAATTGCCAGAATATGGGGCGATGATCCGGAAAAAATGAAAAACAATCTTTTTATACTAAGCAAATCGGTGCCTGCACCGG
Source organism: Thermoplasmata archaeon (assembly GCA_021846695.1). The sequence continues at coordinate 26,709 of JAJZWN010000003.1, read as the reverse complement.
ACGAAGACGTTGCCACAATTTCTGTTGAGGCAGCAAGGAATGCCCTGAAACGAAAAAAGGTAAACCCCCATGATATCGGTGCTATTTATGTCGGATCAGAATCACATCCGTACGCTGTAAAACCCACAGCAACAGTTGTTGCAGCCGCAATAGGGATGCCACTTGAATATTTCGCTGCTGATTATGAATTTGCGTGCAAGGCCGGTACCGCCGGAATGCAGAATGTCAAGGCAATGGTTGATGCCAATTATATAAAATACGGATTTGCCATAGGATCAGACACGTCACAGGGTGCCCCAGGTGATGCCCTTGAATACAGCGCATCTGCCGGGGGTACAGCCATGCTTATCGGCAAGGATGATGTTATTGCAGAAATCAACGACACCTTATCAGTATCTACGGATACTCCTGATTTCTGGAGAAGGGAAGGAGAACCATATCCGAGGCACGGCGAAAGATTTACAGGTGAACCCGGGTATTTCAAACATGTTGTTGCTGCGGCAAAGGCTATGATGTCAAGAATGGGAACAAAAAGCAGCGATTATGATTACGTTGTTTTTCACCAGCCCAATGGGAAATTTCCCACAAGAGTTGCAAAAATGCTTAGCTTCACGGAAGATCAGTATAAAACCGGCTTACTTACACCGTATATAGGAAACACATATTCCGGGTCAACCATGACCGGGCTTTCGGCCATACTTGATGAGGCAAAGCCAGGGGACAGAATACTGGCTGTCTCTTTCGGTTCCGGGGCAGGTTCTGATGCCTTCGATATAACTGTAACGGAGAATATGAAAACCTACAAGCGGGAAAACGCACCTGGTGTGAGAAAGATGATAGAAAATGTTACATTTATTGATTATGCAATGTACACAAAGTTCAGAAAAATAATTGTTATGGGTGAAAGTCTTGAGTAATGAAGTATATATTATTGGAGCCGGAGAAACCAAATTCGGGGAGTTGTGGGATAAATCTCTGAGAAATCTGGCTGTTGAAGCGGGATTGAAGGCAATAGAAAATGCAGGCATATATTCGAAGGATGTGGATGCCATTTACGGCGCCAATTCACTGGCAGGCATTATAAATAAACAGGAAAATATCGGTGCATTGATAGCCGATTTTTCGGGCCTATCTGCAGATGGAATCCCATCATTGAGGGTCGAGTCGTCCACCGCTTCGGGGGCAGCTGCCCTGAGGGATGCATATCTCTCAATAAAGTCAGAAGAATATGATGTGGTGGTAGTTGGCGGAGTTGAAAAAATGACAGATATACACGGAAGTGACATACTTGAAAAATCATCATCAATACTTGATCGTGAATGGGAAGCCTTTTTTGGTGCCACACCTGCTGCCATGGCTGCACTGATAGCCAGAAAATACATGCATGATTTTAATGTTGATAAGGAAGCATTATCAATGTTTTCTGTTAATGACCATCTGAATGGGTCCAAAAATCCAGATGCACAGTTCAGGAACAAACTGACACTGCAGCAGGCCATGAATGCAACTGCTGTTGCAGACCCACTTAATATGATGGATTGTTCCCCCCTGAGCGACGGGGCTGCAGCAGTGGTTCTCGCCTCAGAAAATTATATGAAAAAGAACAAAAAGGAGGGGGTGCATATACTGAGTTCAGCAGTTGCAGAGGATTACCTGTCTGTTGGATCAAGGCAATCAATATATACCCTTACATCCACGAAACTCGCCGCTGAAAAGGCATTCAGGAAGGCAGGAACAAAGAGGGATGACATATCATTCATGGAAGTTCACGATTCATTTTCAATATACGGGCTACTTGAACTTGAAGACCTTGGATTTGCAGAAAAGGGAAAAGCTAACAAGCTGGTATACGATGATATTAAACTTGAAGGACGTTTGCCTGTAAATCCCTCGGGAGGATTAAAGGCAAAGGGAGACCCCTATGGTGCAGTTGGAGTTGGGCAGGCAGTTGATGCTTACCGCCAGTTAACAGGAAAGGCAGGGGACAACCAGATAAAAAATGCAAGATACGGATTGCTGCATAACATGGCAGGTACCGGCGCATCATCAATAATTCATATACTGGGTGAATAAAAATGACAGAACTATCAAGAATATGGAGAGAAACAGAATATAGGTATAATCTTATCGGGTATAAATGTAAGAATTGTGGGAATTCATATTTTCCACCTAGGGACATATGCCCAAAATGCCACAGGGAATCCATAGGAAAAATGGAAAAAGTAAAATTCAGCGGCAATGGTGAGGTAATATCCTACACGGTTGTGCATGACGCCCCTCCATCTTTTAAAAGGCAGGTTCCATATGTACTGGCACTTATAAAGCTTTCAGAAGGCCCTGTTATAACTGCCCAGATAGTAGATTCAGTGGAAGAAAAAATCGATATTGGTACAAAGGTACATATGGTATTCAGGAAAATAAGGCAGGATGGCGATAGCGGAATAATTGAGTATGGCTATAAGTTCGCAGTTAACTGATAACCTCAAAATTTTATAACTTTTGAACAATTTTTAAACAAATAAAAAACACTTTTAACCATGTTGCAATTAATATATTATGAAAATGATAATAGCACATACACCAGACCCTGACGACGCATTTATGTTTTACGCCATGTTCGAACACAAAATAGAAACTTCATTTGAATACGAGCAGTTTGTAAAGGACATAGAAACACTTAACAAAGAATCAATAGACGGTAAATACGATGTAACCGCAATATCTGCGAATGGATATATGCACGTTTCGGATATATATGATCTAACAACGTCCGGAGCAAGTTTTGGCTTATCTTATGGTCCCCTGGTAATAGCCAAAAAGAATATGGATTTAAAGGGAAAGGTAATTGCAACACCGGGTAGATATACATCAGCCGAACTGTTATACAGGATGTTTGCGCCCGAGGCAGGAGAGTATAAGGAAATTAGATTCGATAAGATCGTTAATGCCATAATGAACGATGAGGTAGATGCAGGAATTCTGATACATGATGAGCAGTTGACATTCCAGGAGAAAGGTCTCGTTCCGGTGCTAAAACTTTATGATGAGTGGAAGAAATATGCAGGAGAACTCCCAATACCACTGGGTTTCAACGCAATAAGAAAAAATATGCCCATGGAAGACAAGCTAAAATATAAAAGAGATTTTGAAAATTCAATAAAATATGCACAGGAACATCAGAACGATGCAGTCAAATACGCCATGAAATATTCCAGATATGACGATTTCGATCTGGAAAAAAGGTTTATATTAATGTACGTTAACGACCTATCAGTAGACTTTGGAGATAAGGGGAGGCAGGCATTGACTCTCTACTATAAGAGGGCTGCAGACAGGAATATTGTGAAGCCATTTACCCCAACTATAGTTTAATTTTTTATAATTGCTTTATTATGACTAAAAATTCATAAAAGTGACTCTTTATTAATTTCTGTATCTATCGGTATAAAATTACCTTTAAATATGACTTTGTAATTTATAAAAGATAAACATGTTCAACATATCATATCCGGTATGGGATAGTGCAATGTTCGCTTATACAATATCTTCCCATATATTGCTTGTGTCCCTGAGTATGGGGCTGGCAATTATGGTTACAATTGCAGAATTCCTGGCACTGAAAAAGAAGGATAAATATTATGATACGCTTGCATATAAACTTTCTAAAGCATTGGTTATTTTCTTTGCTGTTGGTACAGCCTCTGGAACAGTAATGGCAATGGAGTTATTCCTGTTCTGGCCAGCTTTCATGAAACTGGTTGGGGAGGTTTCCATGGGGCCATTCTATGTGGAGGTATTTTCATTCCTTCTTGAGGCTATAGCTCTTCCTATGTATGTTTACTTCTGGAAAGACTTCAAGAACAGATGGGAACACTGGGGGCTTAGCCTTGCAGTAACAATAGGAACATACCTATCTGCATTCACCGTTACCGAGATTAATGCATGGATGAATACTCCCAATGGATTTAACGTAGAAAAATTTGTAACCACCGGGGCTGTTACAAATGTTAACCCATTTGCACCCTTCATAACAGCATCTACAGCGGCAGAAGAACTCCATATGTCCGGTGCAGTATATTACGCCGGTATTGCAATGATTCTTGGTTACCTAATATATAAATATATGAAGACTAAGAACATGCCAGAAAAAATGATTTACAGGAGAGGAATAAATATTGCTGCAGTATTCATGATACTTGATATTATATACCTGGGTATAACCGGGTCAAATGAATTGTCTACGTTAATGGTTGTAGAGCCAATAAAATATACTGCTCTAGAACTGGATTTACATGCAACAGTAGGAACATCCTTTGCTACAATGGCCCCTGAGCATATATTCGGAATACTTATCAATCATAAACTGGCATTTGCGCCATCACTTCCCTATGCCCAATCATTGCTGGCATTCCCGTTGACATTCGGCAAGGGGAGTATTCCTGGTTTGATACCATTGACTACATATAATGGAGTTACTGATTACGGTGTATGGCCTCCATATGTTGTTCACGACACCCTTGACCTCATGGTAGGTTTTGGTGTTTTGATGGGATTCTATTGGTTATATGTAGTAGTTCAGTACTTCAGGAAGAAAGACCCATTGAGCCACAGATTCACCCTTCTCGGTGGAATAGTTGTTGCAATAATGGGAGTGTTTACTATGGAGGATGGCTGGTACACTGCTGAAGTTGGCAGAGTGCCATTCATCATAAGATCCCCAGTACCGGGTGGATTTGTTGTAAACGGAGTCAAATATTATGGTACGATGACAATAGCACAGGCAGCATCAACATCCCCAATTGTATTCCCACTTGGGGTAGCCATTATACTATTCTATCTGATCATATTCCCTGTAACATTTTATTTCGCAGGAAAGGTAATGAAACTGTCAAATGTTGAAGAAGATCTGAAGCTGGGAGAGGATGACATCAAAATGGAAGAGGAAAGAAAGAACAGAAAAGGTGTTACAGCAAAGGCAGGGATGAGGTGAATTAAATGACAAACTTACTTTATGGCATAAATTTCGATGTACTCTTTTTAATTGTGGTAATAGCTTCAATGGTTACCATGTTTGCAACAGAGTTAATGGCAGTGGTTCCTATAGCAACGAGGTTCAGGGATAATAAAATACGTATCAATGTCCTTTCATACATTGTCCCTGTATGGGAGGTTGTAGGTACATTTTTTGTCCTCTGGCTTGTAGATATGGAAAACATAATCCCAATATTGATGCCATCCATATCATATGCACTGTTCCCATTATTTGCAGTGTTTATATTTTTCCTGGTCACAAGGAACTCCTTTATAATATATGCAGAATTCGTATGGCATGAGAATAAATACTTTGATGAAAGGAAGTTATATGTTATATATTCTGTTGCCACGTTTATAATGGGCATCATGGCCTTATCCATTCTTGCAGCCATAGCAAGTGGTTACGGGGTACATCTTTATGGATTCGGAACAGAATCGTCAATAGCGTATTCAAGCAGTTATACAAACTTCGGTTTATTCTATTCACACCTGGGGGTTATAGGTTTCATCATCGGCGCATTGATTCTTGCAAATGGGATAGGAATGGTATTTTACAGGTTGTCCGATATAAAAACCACACTTGGCAAATTCCTGCCTCTTATACTTGTTATAATCGGATTGGCTATATTCATGCCATCCTACTATTCAATTACAACAAAGGATTACACAGTTAATTCGTCTCTTATAATAATACCCATAATACTTGCCTTAATAATACCAATACTATATGCATTCAAACAGACAACATATATTGCCTCATATAAACCATTCATTATACTTGTTACAATAATATCGCTAACTTTCATTGAACTGAGGGAATACCCATATGTATTCGGGAACGCAAATATATCTGCCTATATACCGGCAGTAACAACTGATTCGGCTATGGAGTATCTGGCCTTCATAATCTCCGTTGTAGGTGGAATATGGCTTGTTCTAATGATGATATACTACGGATATGTATCAAACCACAGGATAGCAGGGCTTATACCTAAACACCCTGAGGAAAAGAAAAATGCAGTGCCAAAACAATAAATATAAATTTTATATACTTTTTTAAACTGTAGATGCAAGGGGCTGTGGGGTAGCTTGGTATCCTACGGGCTTTGGGAGCCTGAGACTCCGATTCAAATTCGGGCAGCCCCATTATTCAATATTATAATATTTTATAAGATTAATATACAATAAAATAATAAACAACCACCGCGATGATGATATTTATACAAAAATGAAAAAATGATTAATGACGGGCAAGCTGAGCGGTTAAAAATTTCACTCTTTTTTATAAAATGAACTTACTTCTATTCTGTTGCCTTCATGATCATAGAGATATAACTTATCGCCCTCATCAGTGGTTTTCATATGGTGGCCATCGCAGTATGGTTTGTTCTCCGAAAGGCCGCACGCGCATAGATGCAACTCTTTGTCTCCGACTTTTACCAGATATGGCTTGTTTCTTTCATGCATTACTATTCTAGACATAATTATAACATAGAGTATTACTATAAATTTTTACCGTTTTATCATAGGCTAAATATGTTACATTTAAGTATTCTCATTCAATATTTCATCATGGATTATCTTGATGAAAAGTCTATGGACATTAATTATTCAACCAAATATGGTGATACCTATGTCCTTATGGAAAATGCAGGAAAGGCCATTTCACACTTCATTGAAACCAACTTTGCAAAAGGAAAGGCAGTGGCTGTTGTATGCGGGACAGGTAATAATGCCGGAGATGGAATCTGCTGCGCGGAATCGTTGAGGAAAAATTATAACGTTTCTGTTATTCTCATAAAGGGCATCGCAGACCTAAAGACCCCGGAAGCAAGAAGGGCTATTAATAACTATCATGGTACCTATTATGGGATTTCTGAGTTAGAGGACGTTATATCCCGTAGTGATATCATAATAGATGCCATATTTGGAATAGGAATAAAAGGAGTGCCCAGAGAACCCTACAATGAGGTTATTGGCACAATAAACACTTCAGCAAAAACCATAGTTTCCATAGATGTGCCATCAGGATTTCCATCAAATCTGGCCATAAAACCTGATTTTACTGTTACATTTACTGATAAAAAAACTGGGATGGAAAAATCAAATAGTGGGAAAATCATTGTTGCAGACATAGGAGTACCGGACCCTGTAAAAACATCTGTTGGGCCCGGGGACCTCGTATATATTCCACCATATAATCCTCTGGCACATAAAGGGATGAACGGCATTGCAGGGATTTTTGCAGGAAACACATTTCCCGGTGCAGCTGTTATGGCCTCCATGGCGGCATACAGCACCGGCCCTGATCTTGTAAAGGTATTCTCATCTAAATTAAATAGGGATATAATAGTTTCCCGGAATCCTGGACTGATGTTTTATGATGTTGATACAGTTCAAAGAGAAGATATGGATGGGGTTACATCCATACTTATAGGTCCGGGAATGGGCAGAAATGACCTGTCCAGGAAAATTATAGATTATGTTCTGGATAACTTTAATGGCCAGCTTGTTATAGATGCGGACGCCCTGAGGCTTCTTTCACCTGACAGGATAAGAGAAAGAAGTGCAATAATTACTCCACACAGTGCTGAATTCAGGGCATTTACGGGACTTGAGCCAACAGCAGAAAGTGCTATTAAAATAGCAGACAAATTCGGTATTACCATTTTATTGAAGGGTGTAACAGATATAATAACTGATGGAAAAAACATCAAATATTCCACCGGAGGAAATAGCAGGATGGCCATGGGTGGTACCGGTGATGTTCTGGCAGGGATTGCAGTAGGCTTATCATCCCGGGGAATGCAGCCTTTCAGGGCAGCCATAGCATCTTCATATATAAATAAAAGATGCGGGGAAATGTCCTATAATAAATACGGATATTATTATAGTATTACAGACATGATAAGCAATATAAAATACGTTTTGAATAATAAAATTTAAAACCATCCTGCTATTATAATATAATGATTGGTGCCATTAAAGGACCCATTAACATACCGGATTTATCCATATACACATTACTGAGCAGGAATACAGAGGTAAGTGGAAGCAGGCCGGTGATGATATTTTATGATAAATACATTACATATTCACGGCTTCTCTCATATGTAGATTCCATGGCTTATCAGATGGAGTACCGGTTGAATATAAGGAAAGGCGATACGGTAGGTATTATACTTGATTTTTCCCCGGAGTATGTTATCTCTGTTATTTCATCAATAAAAATAGGTGCAAAAGTTCTGATAATTGACGAAAACAGCGATGAAAAGATTATAAATAACTATGTTGAGTACCATAAAATAAAGGTTATAATAATGTGCAAGCGGATGGTGAAGATGGCGACAGTCCGTAATGTAAAATACATCATATCCGATCCAAATGATTTTCTTACTCTTGGCAAGGCGGTAATGAGCAGAATAAAATACCATTCAAGGGTCAGATACGGTGAAGATATCCTGAAATTCTACGAATTTATATACAGTGGCAAAAAATCGGACAGGGTGGAAGATCCAGAAAAATCATGCATCATGTTTTATATTGATAACCGGCTTTTAAAATTCAACATGAAGGACATGATTGCCTTTACATTCATTCTCAATTACTGGATGCCAAAGATAGACGGTAGGCCGGTCTTTTATTCAAATATAAGGCACTCTACCCCGCTGGGACTTGTATATTCAATTACACTTCCTGTATCATTTTCAGGTGCAACCGTGGTTAACAGCATTAACGGAATACTGAAAAACAGCCCTGACTTTCTTATAGGGGATCCAAAACTCTATTCCACCATAATTGATAAGCGCATGTACCTGAATGGCGTAAAATACTGCATAATGCCATTTGATGATATCAAAACAGAGGCAGACTTCAACAAATTTACAGGTGTCCCACTGATAACGGGAAGATCAGACAATATCACACTAACAACCCATATGAACCCGTTTGATGATATAAGAAAGGGATCATTCGGAATGCCGTTGAATTATGTAAAATATATCGTCAATGGGGAGGGAGAAATGCTTGTAAAAACACCTTATATGCCAGAAATTGTTATGGATGGCAGGCAAATCTCAGAAGACTGGGTTAATACCCATGTGAAGGTGAAGGTGGTGGATGGTTATTTCTACTCTGTTTGAACAATATACCTTGAATTATACCTGTATAGAAATCTTCCGAATAAAAGTGATAGAAAGAAATTAACAACAGCGTAGGATATAAAATAGTAAATCAGATCGTATATGCCTGTTATCCCAAGGCTATAGGCCGTTGTTATTACAAAGAATACCAGCCAGTACGCTATTACCATGAACCTAATTTTACCGTGCAGTGTTGTTCTCGGTATAATTTCGAAATATTTGGCAAGAAGCAGTGAGAATATAACTCCGAATAGAAGGCCAAGTATGAATATATCACGTACCTGGTATATGGTAAGCAGTGTAAACAATAAAGAAAGTTTTGAGGATGAAGTAGAAACGCCATAGGCAATTGCAAATTCGCCTGTAAAGATATAAATTACTACTACATTTATTATTGAGGCAATAATGAAATACAGAAATCCGGCCTTGAGGCCGGCGAACACACCGTCCTTTATGGATGACATAAACACTGATCCTTGTATTGAATTAATACCTTTATATTAAAAAATACCATGGTCATATTTAATCCTTAAAATTCTTAAGCTGGTTGATGGTATTTTTTATGTCATCTATCTTTTTCTCGCGTTCATTTATTATTTCCTCAAGAATTTCATTGAAGTCCCTGGATAATTTATAACCGTGAATTGGCCTGCCCTTGCCTTCTTTCTTCATATTTCTTTTTACTATCCAGTTTTTTCTCCGCAACCATTGCATTGCAATAGATACCTCTGGCTGTCTAAGTCCGGTTTCACGTTCAATTTCTACGGATGTTATTTCACCCTTGTCTTTTATATATACCAGGGTGTATGCCACACTTCTGGGTATGTCGGACATCATTAAATATCTGGCTAATTTATTAACTTCTTCTGAAAGTGCCATTTCAATCGTATAATAATATTATAATGTTATATATATTTAACTATACAAAAAAAAATTAATATAATAAAAATAAAGGTTTTTCTTATACCGCCATATAACTCATGATTTCGCAAGGGCTTCAAGTTTGCTTATTATGGTATAAATAGCTGCCCTTCCATGGGAAGGCACATTAGGGTCATTTGATATATCATCAAGCTCTGATATGACAGTGGCACACCTAAGGTCCAGGCTTTCCTTTGTATCCTTCATTTTCTCCTTTGCGTCCGAAGACATCTTTCTCACATTTCTGGGTATGGAAGAATCATCCTCCAGATCATCCATCAATGCCATAACTTCATTATACAAATCTTCATCCATGGTCTCACCTCATATAAATATCCTTGATGATGGACAGTACCATCATTGTTTTGGATCTTCTTATCCCCTGTATGGCATTAAGGTTATTAACTATAAACTTCTCAAGGGCAATATAGTCAGGGAATCTCACCTTAATAATCAGGTCATATTCACCTGTTACAACAAAAATTTCCTCCACATTCTTGTTTTCTCCTATGATCCTGCCTATGTTGTCAACATTGTTTACATCAGCCTCTATGCCTATTAACGCCGTTATAATCTTATTATCATAATATTCCCTGAAATTTGTTATCTCTGCCTCCATTAATCCACCCTCTATGCATTCATTATTATTTCCATCCACATAATATTTTCTAAAATACATTTAATCCAGATTTTATGGTGGTTCTGGAATAGAAATAACGCACCATGGAATCTCACAGTGAAAAACATATACAACTTAACAATACAATGGTATGAAGAATATTAGTATGGGCAGATTGGTGCTTATAACCGGCCCCATGTTTTCTGGAAAGACATCAAGATTAATCGAGCTTCTTGAGCGGGAAATCCTGGCTGGAAGGAATACACTGCTTTTTAAACCAGAAATAGATAAAAGATATGATACCACATTTGTCACAACCCACAAGGGCATGAGATTACCTGCTATTGTTCTTAATACAGATAATGATGGGGTCAAAAAAATGTATGAACTATCAAAAAATGTGGATGTAATAGGAATAGATGAGGCACAGTTCTGGGATCATGATTCCATACTTCCTGAAGTTGCCGACAGGATAGCCAGTGAGGATAAAATTGTCTATGTTGCAGCCCTGAATAAAAACCATACCGGATCTCCGTTTAAAACATCAATGGAAATAATCGCACGTGCAGATCAGGTTTATTCCTTAACAGCTGTATGTGCAAAATGTGGTGAGGATGCTACATTCACCCAGAGGGTCATGAATGGAAAGGAAGTATTCGGAGAACAGATAAAAATCGGCGGCACTGAAAGCTATGAACCACGATGCAGAAAATGCTTTGTATATCCTGAAGAAACTGAAATTAATAGAGATATGGAACAGGCTTAACGCGAGATCTCTATGCCGCGGTCCATTCTGCCAGCCGGTATTATTAATGACCTGCTCCCGCCTTTAGAAATGAAGCTTATAATAGCTTTTATCATGCTTCCTAAACCCGTATCCTTATAATATCCTGACATATACTTTTCCTGCAAGCCCATGTAATCCATTTTTATTACGCCACTGTTATTGTTATGCCATGTGTTTAAGGGATCTAAAGGAGCATTTGTTATAACCATCAGGGTATCAGCCTCTATAAGCGTTGCCAGCAGTGATGAATACATATTTGATTCTACAGTTCCCTTAACCGAACTGTAATACTGCAAATTTTTCACTACAGGCGCGCCTGGTGCAGATATGAGTGGAAGATAACCATCGGCCATGAGATTCATTATGGCTGACTTCTCCAGTATATCAACTGGTTCAAGATGACTGGCATTGGAAGATGGCAATGGTCTTCCTGCATCTTTCCCATTTGATACGCTTGAATATTCATTACCATCTGTTCCTCCAGGCTGACTTACTTCAACTCTTGTAAAAATACTTATTATATCCCTGGAATAACCGTTTATGTACTTTACCCTGTCGTAGTTGTTCACAGTGTCCAGTATAATCTTCATGACTGTGTATGTATTTTCCATATTCATTAATACAAGCGCCACCTCATTTTCCGATATTATTTTTCCCGTGCTAGTGAAAATACTCTCCAGCCTTCCGGTAACCTGGTGATCGCTGTTTATGCCTGGATTCATGCCATCTACTGCTATTACAAACCTTCCCATGGGAAATCATCGATAACTGTGCATATATGATAAGATTATTAAATTATCTGCAATAAGCTGGTATGGGAAAAAAGGTTAGCGAATCTGAAGTACATTCCGAAATTATTGTTCTTCCCGGAGATACCAACATGTTCGGGGACCTTTACGGAGGAAGGCTTGTTGAATGGATGGATAATATAGGCAGCATAACAGCTTTCAAGCATAGCAGAATGAAGGTGGTAACTGGGAGCATAGATAATCTATTCTTTCTTTCTCCCATTAAACTGGGATACATAGTACATCTGCATTCCTTTGTTACTTTTACTACTAAATCAACCATGGAAATAGAAATAGATGTATCCTCTGAAAATGTGACCACAGGAACTACCAATGTTACAACAAGGGCATTCTTTACATATGTTGCGCTGAATGAGAACGGCCATGCTGCCGAGGTACCACAGTTAACTCTGGAGAATGACGCTGAAAAAGTGAAATTCAACGAGGGTAAATTAAGGTCCGAACATAGATTACAGCTATTGAAAGATATAAAAAATAGCCTGCATTAAGCTGATAACAATGAATGGCAGCATATATGAAAGGGAATTAATGAACATTCTGAATGGCACAAAGAATACTGTGGAAAGAATTGGCAAGAATCTTGATCCTGTATCAAGGGATACTGTATATACAATAATGGACAGGCCATTTTATGTGGCAAGGGCAGCAGGTTCATTCGGTGCAGACCTGGTTGCACTCAGGGATGATTATTCACTGGTTATAGAAGTAAAATCCTCATCCAGGACACAGCTCGCATTCAGTGAATCCTCAGGGACAAAACAGGAACAGGCGGTGAAACTTCATAACAGGTGCATTTCCTCTGGACTTTTTATAACATACGCATACCGGCTCAAGAACTATAAGGGTGATTTCTGGAGGTTCTTTTCAATAGAAAGTGATTACGAATACAGGGGAAAAATGAGGGGGCTGTATGAACTCCTTCCGAAACAGAAAATAACAAAAACAGGGAATTTTATTTTGAAATGGGAGGAAGGGCTCCCGCTGACAACGCTTATATCCTATCTTAATTCATAGGCCTGCCTTTATGGAACTGTCCAGTATATCAATGGCCTCATCTACCTGTTTCTCATTTATTATCAGGGGTGGTATGAACCTTATGGCACTTTCTCCGGCGCCCAGAAGTATCAATCCCCTTTTATACGCATTTTCAATTGTTTTATCTCTAAGTGCTGCAAAATGTGCCTTCGTCCTTCTATTTTTGACAAAGTCTATCGCCTGCATGAGCCCCAGCCCCCTAACATCGCCTATGGCATCATATTTTTCACTGAGCTCTCCCAGTCTTTTATTCAGATAGTTTCCCACGTTTTTAGAATTTGTAAGCATATCCCTGTTTTTGATCTCTTCAATGGTTGCCCTGCTGGCAACTGCAGCAAGAAGATTCCCGCCGAATGTGTTTGAATGCAGTCCAGATTTTTCGAAATCATACTTGCTTTTGACAACAGATGCACCCATGGGTATACCCGATGCTATGGATTTTGCAACTGACATAATATCCGGGTCAACATCAAAGTATTCAGAGGCAAAGAAAGTTCCGGTTCTTCCGAACCCTGTCTGTACCTCATCCATTATGTAGAGTATTTCATTATCATGTGCCAGTTCCATGAGTTTTTTATGGAAATCCTTCGGTGGCACTATATATCCGCCTTCCCCCTGTATCGGCTCAACGAGTATCCCGGCAACACTGTTGGAGGGAAGGAACCTGCCGAAAACATAATCCTCCAGATAATCCAGCACCGCGTTGGTAAGATCTTCTGGATTCTCATATCCATCTATATTGAAAGGATTTCTGTACGGGTCAGGAAATGGTATATGTGTGACGCCGTTCATTTCAGGGAAGAAACCCTCATGATGCACAGGCTGTGAGGCCGTGAAAGCAAGAGCACCCATGGTTCTTCCATGGAATCCTCCGATAAAGCCTATAAACTGGGGCCTTTTTGTATAACTCCTGGCGAGTTTCAGGGATGCTTCATTGCTTTCGGCTCCACTATTTGCATAGAATACCTTTTTATCATGGCTTCCCGGTGCCACACCGATGAGTGCCTTGGCAGCCTCTACCTGCTCCTCATAAAAGAAGTCTGTTCCGGCAAAATGCCAGAGCTTATGCAACTGGTTCTCAACCCTAGAAATTACATATTCATTACCGTATCCTATATTTGTTGTGCTGATACCGCTGGAAAAATCTAGAAATACATTTTTATCAACATCTTCTATATAACAACCATATCCTCTTGAAGCAACAACCGGCAGGGACTTGGTAGAGGTTGCAAGGTATTTTTCATCCTCTGCAATAACCTGTTTTGCCCTTGGTCCTGGCAGGTCTGTAACTATTTTCACACCTTTTAATACTCCACTACCGTTCATATAAATATAATGGTAGGATAATTAAATACTTTCTTATTAAGACATTTAAATAATATTATTAAATTATCTAAATAAATTTAGGCCCTCCATTTTTGTTATTAATTATCATAGATATGCAATCATACATTGTAATACGTTATATATAATTAATATACTTTAAAGTAATATACTTTAGAGTATATATGCTTTTTATAGACAGGAAAAATGAGCTGAATATGCTTTCCTCAGCATATAGCAGATCTAGGGCAGAACTGGTTTTGATAACCGGTAGAAGAAGGATAGGAAAAACAGAATTAATCAAAAAATGTATAAATGAACATAAAGGTGTTTTGCTTACCTGCAGGGAGGAATCAGAAAAATTAATGCTTGAAAGGTTTTCTGTTATTCTGGGAAATTATTTTCATGATGATTTTATAATTAAAAATTCCATAAAAAGCTGGGATTCCTTCTTCGAATATCTATATAAAAATACTTTACATGAAAAATCAATAATAGCAATAGATGAATTTCCATATGCTCTTAATAATAAGTCATTACAATCCATTCTGCAGGATTACTGGGACAATAAATTGAATAACACAAGAATATTTCTTATACTTTCTGGATCCAATATATCCATGATGGAAAATTTATCTGATTATAAATCTCCATTATATGGAAGAAGAACCGGGCAGATAACATTAAAAGAATTTCCATTTGTTGAGGTGTTACGTTACTTCGGCGATCCGGAACTTGCTGTTAAGTACTATAGTGTTTACGGCGGAACACCTGCATATATAATGGAAGTAAATAAAACCAAAAGCTTTACTGACAATATTATGAACACCTTTCTGAAAATTGACTCTTTTATCAATCAGGATGTATTGTTTTTATTAAAGGAAGAGTTAAAGGAACCCAGATATTATTTTTCAATACTGGAGGCAATTTCATCAGGAAAGACTGCATTAGGTGAAATAATTAGCTATACTGGGCTACAGAGGAACCTAACAAGTAAATATATCAGCGTATTAATTGATCTGGATTATATCAGGAGAGAGATTCCTATAACATCTACTAAAAGCAGGAAAGGTATATACTTATTGAAAGATAACATGTTCAATTTCTATTTCAGGTATATATATCCTAATTATAATTTGATTGAAATGGGAAATGAAAACATGTTAATTAATATAATCAATGAAAATATAAATACTTATATTGGGCATATCTTTGAATATATTTCAATTCAATTCCTATTAGAGCTGAATAAAAAAAATCAAGAATTTGACAGAATAGGGAAATGGTGGTACAAAGACATTGGGATAGACATCATAACAATAAACAATAAAACTAATCAAATAACCTTTTATGAGTGTAAATGGAAAGAACTGAATGAGCAAGATTTAAACAATACATTATTGAAATTGAGGGAGAAGGCTAAAAGCTTCGAATGGCATGAAAATAGAACAGAAAGATATGGAATAATTGCAAAGAAAATAAAAGGAAAAGAGAGAATAAAAGGTAATTATTTATTATATGACCTATCAGATTTTAAATATATAAAGTAGTCCGGCTAATAATTTCAATAGGCATACCGAACTTCCTGAAAGGACTTTTATATAATTATATTATAACATTATATGGCTACAGACACCAATACCAAATATCAGCTAAAATTTTTACGTGATGAATTAACCGATATGGTATTTTATACTTACCTCTACAGAAAAACCAGGGACCCTGAGTTGAAGGAAGACTTCCGGAAACTGGCAACTACAGAGAATGAACATGCAAATTTTTGGGGCCAGGAATTAAAGTCAACAAATGTGGATATCAATAAAGTATCCTACAGGAAGATAAAGTATGTTTTCATGAAAATAATAAGAAATCTGATAGGTGGCAGCCTGATTATTAATCTTCTGGAACATGGAGAATACCAGTCCATTAAAAAATATAAGGAATATTTAGATAATTATACAGAGGATGATAAATACAGGAACAAAGTCAACGAGCTTATAGTCTCAGAAATGCAACATGAGGAAATATTCGCAAATAAAATTTCGAGCAGTGTAAAGAATATTCAAAAGAGCAGGGATTTCCTGTATGGTATGAGCGACGGGTTAGTAGAGGTTCTTGCCACACTTGCCGGTCTTTCTGCCATAATCACCAGCCATATAGATATTGCACTGAGCGGCGTTGTTGTGGGAATCAGTGGGACATTCAGCATGACCCTGGGCGCTTACCTGGCCCAGAAATCAGAATCTGAATATAAAATTGCCATGCTCAACAGGAAGCATATATTCTCTAAAAGCAAGGGTGTCCAGAAAATGATAGATCGTTATTCATCAGAGGCGACAAACTCAGCACTGAATACAGCGCTTTCATATATTACCGGGGCTATTATACCCATACTGCCGTTTATATTCTTCTCTAAATTCATAGCAGTTATTCTTGCAGTAATCCTTGTTTTTGTTGCACAGGGCATTTCAAATTCTATCGTGGCTCTCTCGCTGAACACTCCAATACTGAAATCTGGCCTTAGGGCAGCGGTGCTGGCACTGGGAGCCGCTGCTGTTACATTTACTGCCGGGGAAATATTCCATTTAATATTCCATATATCTTTATTATAATTTTATAATAAGCCAGCAAATAATCTAATAGCAACAAAAATATTTATAATATCGCTCACTATTTATAGTGTTGAACACCATAGAAATAAATAATATTTACAAGCGTTATGGTACCACCAATGCACTGAATGGCATAAACTTATCAATTCAGAGTGGTCAGATATATGGTGTGCTCGGACCTAATGGGTCAGGAAAAACAACGCTTCTAAAGATAATAGCAGGAATACTGCCTGCCTCATCCGGGGATGTATCTGTCAATGGCATCTCAGTCAGGGAAAATCCAGATGCCATAAAATCGATAACAGGCTATATACCAGAAACACCTGCACTTTATGAGTCATTGACACCTGTTGAATACTTTAATTTTCTGGCATCTGTATTTAAAATAGATGAGCACGCACTCAGGGACCGGATTAACGCATTCGCAAATGCACTGGAAATAGGAAAATATCTAGATGAATTCATAGGGTCTCTCTCTTTCGGAACAAAACAGAAAGTTGCTATCATAGGATCCCTTATACATGATCCTCAGGTAATAGTAATGGATGAGGGCATGAACGGGCTTGATCCAAAATCATCCAAAATAATAAAGGAGCTGCTTAAAGATATAACCGCCAGGGGGAAAACCGTAATTTTCTCAACGCATATAATGGAAATAGCAGAAACTGTGTGTGATACAATTTCCATACTCTATAACGGGAACATTGCAGGGACAGGAAATCTGGCCCAGCTCAAGGAAGAGGCAGGTTCCAGCAATAACGACCTTGAGGGAATATTCCTGAAATTAACAGGGGATGAAGACCTTGATAACCTTCTCGATTCATTGAGGGATTCCATAAAATGAATAATAAAACATTATTTTTGAGTAAATTGATAATGGTAGAGCAACGTTACCTTGCCTTAAAGGATACGCCGAAATTTCAGCAGAGCGTGAATTCAACCAATAAACAGTCATATTTCATGCGTAACATTCTCTTGTCGTATTTATCCAACGCAGTGCTTTTCACCATGATATTCCTGCTGCTGGATTCAGTTTATTTTGCTGAACGTGATATAACGGCACTTGCATCATTTGGCCTTATAATATTCCTTTACCTCTTCATAATAGGAATATATAACTCAATAGTTTTCCTTAACTCAGTATATAACAATAATATAATGGCCCCCCTCAAATCAATACCGATAAAGGTCAATGTGAATGTGCCATTTGCCTCTTGGTTCATTTACAGTTCATCTTCATATATTTTTGTTGTACTTCCATCCGCAGTGTTTTTCTATATTTTAACCGGGGATTATGAAACCATATTCCTCGCGTTGCTGTATGCTTTTCTGGTTATGATGCTCAGCTTTATCATATCCTCAGTCCTTTTTGTTTATTCCGGAAAGAAAGCCAAAAAACACACTTCAATCAGAAACGTCATCCGTATCCTTATGTTATTTGTGTTTCTTGGCCTTTTTTATCTCCTGCTGGAAAATCCAGCATATTTCGGATATGTAACCGCAGCAATATCCTCTCTGCCATATTATGTCCGCATTTTTGCATTTCCCATAAATACAGAGTATATCGTATTCTATAATTACCAGCTGGATTTGCTTTACAGGGTATTGGAACTATTCCTCTCTATACTGTTTCTGGCTATCATCCTTCTAATCTACTCAAAAATAAGATATAAAATTTATGAAATTCTCATGACTTCTGAAGAGAATCAGTCCAGCGAGAAAATATTTTCCAGCGTGAAAACCAGTGGAATGCTCAGGGCCTTTCTGGCTAAGGATATAAAGAGTACTTTCAGGAAAACGCAGAATCTTTCATATATATTCCTTCCGGTGCTTTTCGTAATACCATTCTTCTTTGCAGTTGACACCACATCTGCCCTTGATTCCGGGTTCTTTTCCCTGCTCTACCTTGTGGAATTTGTATCATCATTTTATGCAATTTTCCTGCTGGTTGTTGAGGGCAAGGGCATAGAGGTGTTGAATTCACTTCCAGTATCGAAGAGGGAAATAACCCTCTATAAAAGTATTTTCGGGCTTATTATATTCGCCGTAATAGCCGCTGCATTTGTTCTGGTTACTGCAATAATTTCCCGGCAGGTTTCTATATATGATTTTTTTGAGTTTTTTGATGGGATTACCCTTTTTTATGCTATAATAAGCATAAATATTAGCAGGCTTCTGAGTAAACTTCCACCAGGAACATCAAATCTCAATTATTATTCATTCGGCACATATCCCATGCTTTTCATATTTATACTGTCACTGGCGATCCTTGGCATATCCATGGTTTTTGCAGTAGGGTTATCATTTATTGTTTTTCGCTCTTTATTTTACTATGTTTACATGGATCTTCCTGTCAATATAATTATCCTGGTATTTATTATGGCAAAACCGAAAATTTTTAAAAATAACGAAAATGTTATAAATAGTTTATAAATAAACCTGCATCGTGATAATATGGTGAATGTTAAAGAAGTTCCTGCAGATTTATTGCTAAATAAGCTTGCATCAGAATTCAAGGAGAAAGGCGTGAAGATGCCAGAATGGGTAAACTACCTGAAGGATGGCATCGGGAAGGAAAGATCATGGGTACAGGATGACTGGTATTATACGAGAATGGCATCCATAATGAGAAAAGTCGCACTGAACAGCAGCATAGGCATATCTAGGTTGAGCCAGGAGTATGGCGGACGCCAGGACAGGGGCACAAAACGCTACCATCCTGTGGAGGGAAGCAGGTACATAGTAAGGAACATACTACAGGCACTTGAGAAGCTCGGGTATTTAAAAAACGACACAAAAACTGGCAGGTCCCTTACACCCGCAGGTCAGTCCCTGGTGGATAAGGCTGCAAAGGAGGTAATGAAAAACCTCGCTGAAAAGGACAAGGTTTTTGAAAAATACCTTTAATAACAAATCTTATGAATATTGGATTAATATCTAACTCTGGTGTTGTAAATGGATGAGGATGACGAGTTAAATAATATCCGGAAAAGAAAACTCGAGGAAATGCAGAGAAACGCCCAGCAGCAGAATGAAATGGACGATGAAAGCAAAAGGCAGATGGAACAGGAAGAGGCAAGAAGACAGCAGATCCTGAGACAGATACTAACCACTGAAGCACGTGAAAGATTGAGCACACTTAAGCTTGTGAGACCAGACCTGGTAAGCAACGTTGAGAATCAGCTCATACAGCTGGCGGGCATGGGCAGAATCAACAGGGTTATAGGAGACGAAGAATTAAAGGGTATACTATCACGTCTAATAGGAACTAAAAGGGAAACAAAAATAGAGAGGAGATGAATATGAGTAAAAACAAACCACTTGGCAAAAAATTAAGGTTAATGAAACACGTTAACTCAAATAGAAGGGTACCCGGATGGGTTATGCTTAGAACCGACAGGAAGATGACCCAGAATCCGAAAAGGAAGAACTGGAGAAGGTCTAATTTAAAACTTTAAGGTGTTAGCAATGGTAGAAAATAATGAATTATCAACAGAAGAGCTTATAAATATATCACTGAGGCCTGCAAGGGCATCATCCAGACGTAGAAGGGCAGATACGGCCATAGAAATCATAAAGGATGCTGTAGCCAAATATACAAAATCTGAACCCGGAATGATATGGATGGACAATCAAGTTAACGAGTTTATATGGAAGCATGGGAGAGAGCATATACCTACAAAGGTAAGCCTGAAAATAATCAAACTTGAAGATGGCACAACTGAAGTAATTCTCCCGTAATCTTATGATTAAAAAATTATCCATATTTGACAGTGATTTCATTGGTGTATACGTAAAGGTGTTCAACGATTTTGCATTCGTCCCCAAAAACATTTCGGATGAGGCAAAAATTTCTATTGAGGAAACATTAAAGGTCAGAACAGCCGGCGTCATAGTTGACAACTTCAGCCTTGTAGGAACAATGATAGCTTTTAATTCAAACGGTGTAATAGTTTCCGGTCTATCCGGAATGGATGATTTTTCACATATTGATCTGGATGGAAGAAGAATAGTTTTTCTGAAGGACAGGCTGAATGCAATAGGAAACAATATTATAACCAGCGACAAGGTTGCCATAGTACATCCGTCCTTCACAGAATCATCTGAAAAGGTTATAGCGGACACACTGGGAGTAGAGGTTATCAAATCCACCATAGCAGGAGTAAAAACTGTGGGAAGCGTTGCAGTTCTGAATAATAAAGGAATGCTTGTCTCTCCTGAGGCAACAGAGGATGAAATAAAAAATCTCAGTGAACTTTTCCATGTCCAGGTTAAAACCGGAACAGCCAACTATGGAAGTTATTATATCGGCGCATCCATACTTGCAAACTGCAATGGTATAATGGTAGGAAATGCCACCACATCTATAGAAATAGGGCGTATAGACGATACCTTTTCATAAAAGTTCGGATATTTTCGCCACGGATACAAGTTTTATTCCATTTTCCCTGAGCAGTTCAGACCCACCAGACTCTCTGTCAACAACACAAACAGCATGGTCAATTACAGCACCCGCATCCCTTAGAATCTCGGCCGTCTTCAGTATTGAATTACCGGTTGTCACAACATCCTCTATTAGGTCTATTCTGGATCCAGGGATAACCTTCCCCACGATCCTGCTGCCTGTACCATGTGTGCGTTCTCCCTTCCTTACAATAATATATCTTTTTCCAGTTTTGAGAGCAACCCCAACCACCAGTGGGACAGCCCCGAGCTCCATGCCAGCCACTGTTTCATACACTGTCTTCCCTGCAAGGTCATTACATATTAAAGACAGCGTCTCAGGGTCTGTGCAAGCTTCCTTTATATCTACATAATAGTTAGATTTTTTTCCCGATGTTAATGTAAAATCACCGAATTTTATCATTCCAGATTCTATAAATTTCTCCCTGTCCATGGCTGCTGATTATTCATTTTTATATAACTGTATTCATACAGATAGGATTATTATACAATTCCGATATACAGTCTTTAATGGATAACAGAATTATATTTGCCCTGGATGTATATGATCATGATACTGCCATAAGCCTGGCTGAATCTATAGGAGACAAGGTATTCGCCATTAAAGTGAATTGGCCAATAATTCTTGAAAACGGGATTAAAATCGTAAAGGAATTATCCAGGTACTCCAGCATTATATGCGATTTCAAGCTGGCTGATATAGATAATACTGTAAGATTAATTACTGAAAAGGCCAGGGATAATGACGCTTACGGGATAATAAGCCATTCATTCACTGGAATAGATTCTCTGAGGGCTGTGGTAAAAAGCGCCGGAGGCATGAGGGTTTTTTCTGTTGTTTCAATGTCCCAGGAATCATATATGGACAACATCACCGAAGAACTGATAAAAACTTCGCGCGATGCCGGCGTATACGGGCTCGTTGCACCTGGAAACCGCCCCTACTACCTCAAAAAGGTAAGGGAAAACTCAGATGGCATGAAAATAATATCCCCAGGTGTGGGTGCCCAGGGAGGCGATATAGTAAGTGCCATAATGCTCGGTGCGGACTATGTTATTATAGGCAGGTCCATATACTCTTCCCCTGATCCTGTGGAAGCGCTTGATAATTATAATAAAAATCTTAACAATAATTTAAATAGATGAAAGTATATATTAATACATGTACACAGCCATTTTAAATGTAAACGGCACCATCAATAGAGGAATGCTGAATTCATATATGCCTGCAATGAAATACATAGAAAAGAAAAATAAGGTCAGGGGCGTATTACTGGTAATCAACTCAGGAGGCGGTGATGCAAATTCCACCGAGATCCTTTACAACCAGCTGGTAAAAATATCTGATAAGAAACCTGTATATGCACTGGTGGAGGGAGTCGGGGCCTCAGGCGCATACTGGCTTGCATGCGCCGCAGAGAAAATATTTGCAATGCGTACATCCATTGTAGGATCCATAGGCGTTATAAGCATGTCCCCTGATTTCTCTGAATTCCTAGAAAATATAGGAATCAAAATGAGAATTAATAAAATCGGGAAATATAAGGATATAAACTCTCCATTCAGGACCATGACCGATGAGGAGAGCAAAATATACAATGGCATAATGAACGATATTTACCTCGCCTTCCGTGACCAGGTGAAGATAAGGCGCAACTTTACAGATGAAAAAATGGACAGCATAGCCACAGGATTAGTTTTCTCAGCAGAACAGGCAAAGGAAAATGGTTTGATAGATGGCATAGGGAATATGGACACGGTGATGGACCAGTTTAAAGAGAGGACAGGAGCCGAATCGATAAAAAACCTAACCCCGAAAAGGCCATTCATATCCAGGGTTATGTCCATGTCCATTGAAGCCTTTTCCAGTGTTATTGAAAATATTAGATAGTAAAGTGCAACTGTTCCACTGATAAAACATATATATTCAATACTCTTCATTTACATTATGGATAAAAATGTAATACCGGATAAACACAGGGCAGCATTTCTTGTCAATTTTAAATCACCTTTAGAAATGGGTTATACCGATACTATTATGCCTGAAGGGGACCAGGTACTTATCAGGGTTAGTGGAGCAGGTATATGCCACAGCGATGTACATGTTTGGGAGGGGATATGGTATAAAGGCGGTTCTCCAGGAAAACTCCCGCACATACAGTCCCATGAAATCTCCGGGATAGTTGTTTCCACCGGTAATTCTGTACCTGAAAGAATTAAACCTGGAGACCCAGTTCTGGTATATCCATGGCAGTGGCTTGAGGATGATCGCTACACTGCAGCAGGGCTGACAAATATCCCGGACAGGCCTGTAGTTCCGGGAATAAATATTCATGGTGGCTTTCAGGAATACTTCCCTGTGTCACATTACAGGTATCTGATCAATGCTACGGGCATAGAGGATCTGCCGGCACTTGCACCACTTTCCTGTGGAGGCCTTACCACGTACAGGGCGGTTAAAAAACTGGGTGGAAAATTAAAGCCTGATGATTACGTTGCGGTTGTGGGGCTGGGAGGACTTGGATCCTATGCACTCCAGTATCTTCGCTTGCTGTTTCCTCAGGTGAATATAATCGGCGCAGATATAAGGAATGATTCAATAGAATTTGCTGAGGGCATATGCAGGATGGACGGGTATATCAATTCGTCATCTGGAGATATAAATAAAATGATAATGGAAACAACCAGGGGGCACGGTTTCCGTGGTGTTATCGATCTTGTGGGAAGGGGGACATTACCTACATACAGTAGGGCTCTGGCCAAGGAGGGCATATATGTAATGGTGGGCCTTATGGGTACAGGTGTACAGGAACCAATTTCTCCCTTTTTTACGGTATCGATGGAGAAGACCATAGCAGGATCATATGTAGGAACTCTTTCGGAACAGCATGAGGTGGTTGATCTTGCCAGAAAAGGTTTGATCAACTATATAAAACCCGTCAGCTCAAGAATGGATCTGGAGGATGCATCTGAAGGGCTAAAGAATCTTGAGGATGGAAAGGCACTCGGCAGGCAGGTTGTGGTATTCTGAATTACTGAACATACCAGTATCTGACTATTTTTCATAGTTTCCCAAGCCTTTATTTATTGGTGCCACCAGCCAGCCTGTTATAAACTATTTCAATATTGTTATAGATAACATCGCTATCATTTCCCAGAATAGATGCAATTCCGAAGGCTGCACCGAAACCTGTTCCCTCCTTCACATAGCCATCCTCGTAATATTCCAGGCCCTTCATGCCTGTGAAATCCGTGGTGGCATAAATTATGCTGTCGCCCGCAAGCTTTTCCATCAGGTCTTTTTTATCCTTCATGATGTACCCGGTTGTGAATACATACCTGTTTTTTCCACTATTGATCAAACTATCAAGATAGAATACTGTGGCCATCTGAGTCCCCCCAGAAAAAAATATAGTAGAATTTGTTACTCCCCTGCTTATGCCCAGTGCCACAGGCATCATGTAATCACCGGTTTCCCTTATTTTTTCTTCTACAGTTGATCTTTTATCTATCCTTTCAAGCGCTTTCCAGGCCAGCTCTTTTTTTATTTTGTCAGGGGAGTCTTTCATGGAGCTGCTGGTCATATCCATAATACCCATTGAGGTAAGCACAGCATATGCTGTTGTTGTGCCTCCCGGGACACTCTCAGCAATGAATATATATTTGTATCTTCCATCAATTAAACTGCCTATATACTTTCCGAATGCCAGTGCCCTGTCATAATCCGGAAGTGCTGTTAGTTCGGATCCGTTCAATGCCGGTCCAAGCCCTGTTTTAATAAATGGAATTTTTGGATCCTCTACCAGCCCGGCATCTACAATGAGTGTTTCTATTCCTGAGGTCTCGATGGCGGCCCTTGTAATTATTGATGGTGTGGGAATTCCGTTTTCGGTCATGGGAACAACATCATAGCTTATGCATTTCCCGGACCATATTATTTCGGAATCAAGTACCGGTGTCAATGCGGTCAGCTCCGGGGTTTCTCCTGCAGCGGATATTCCCGGTATTTTAGATACCTCAGTAGTTCCAGCCAGCAATATAAATAGTATATCTTCCCTGTTCCTTATTTCACTGTATATTCTATTTCCATGCAGTATTGCCATAGGGCATGATTGCCGGCACGTTATAATATTTGTGCTGAAACTGTTTTTAATTATACTGAAGTGGTTTTTCATGGAATACACAAAATAAATATGGTAAATATGGAAAATAAGCATAAAGTTCTAATAACAACTAACACTGATATCATTAATATGATAACTTACCTGAATGACTCTGACGTTAAAAATAATCTTTCCATAAGAGAATGTGCTACCGAGATCAGGGATGCTTTTATCTCGTGTGGAAAAGATGAATCTTTTTCCTCTCCCAGGGATAGAATATATGGAAATGATTTTGTTTTCAGTACAATGCCTGCATTATACGGTAAACGTGGAATAGCGGGATTGAAGACATATATGGCAGGAAAGAATGGGTATAGATTCTTTGTTCTAATATTTGAAACAGAACACCCTGAAAAGCTTTTTGCCATTGACGCAAACGTTCTCGGGCAGATCAGAACCGGTGCAATTGCAGCAATTGTTACATCAGAAATTGTGAAAAAGAGGAGTATAAATTATACTATTATCGGTTCCGGCTTCCAGGCAGAATCACAGTTTGAAGCAATTTCTCAGTTTTATAACATTGATAATGCATATGTTTATTCCAGAAACTTTGACCACGCAAGAACATTTGCCGGAAAATTTGGAAATTCAATAACACCTGTAAAAAATCTGGAATGTCTTTCCGAGTCCGATGTGATTTCATCGGCAACAGATGCAGTTAAGCCGATTTTCAATTATTCCATGCTTGGCAGCAATTACCACATAAACTTAATAGGTTCCAATGTTCTGGGAAGCCGTGAGGCAGATATGGATGTGATGGAAAATTCGGACACTGTTCTGGAGGAAAATTCAGAACAGTC
>JAJZWN010000132.1 GCA_021846695.1 Thermoplasmata archaeon | reverse complement strand
AATTTATAAAATTAACTTTTCAAATCCATGATGCCAGTTCTTTCTGCTTCATTTTTGATGGGAGCATAATTATAGAATGACAGAGAATATTAGCATTACAAGCAGCGATGTGTAAAGTGCCACATGGGCATAGAGCAGGATTGTTACTATTGCAATGTCTATAGATCCCCAACTATATTGCCAAAATTACATACAAGTGCGTTGGGCCTGGTGCAAAATTTCTGCGGTATTGTCAGTGCAACGTAGGCGAACAAGGCAGGGAAACTGGTAAATGCAAATGTTGCATACAGTAGGTAAATAACTGTTATAATGTATACATTATGGATTACCTAGAATTATAGCAGTTCCTATGATTGTATAGGCAGCGGCAGCTACTAAACTATAAAATTCACCGGAAAATGTTGTTGAGTAGACGAACATAATTTCTAATATTCTTTAGTTTCTACAGAATTTTATACAAATTATATGTACTACCGAAAAAGAACCTTGATAATTTCCATAAGAAAATAAATTTACATAAAAACAGAAATTTAAGAACCACAAAATCATAGAAATGCTAATAAAGACTTTAATTATAGTAAATAAATGCCATCAAGATCGATGGATTGGCTAAAACAGGCTAAAAGGGATCTCGAAGAGGCTGAAGGCTCATTAAATAATGAAAAATACGAATGGGCTTGCTTTGCATCCCAGCAATCTGCTGAGAAAGCAGTGATAGCCTTGTACCATTCAATAAATAAGGAAATATGGAGCCATTCTGTATCAAGGATGCTGTTGCAACTTACAGAATTTGATATAGATAAGAGTCTAGCTGACAAAGCAATGGAACTCGATAGAGTGTATATAGGTTCAAGATACCCGGATTATTATACTGAGGGGTCCCCGTTTGAGTACTACTCAATAGAAGACGCAAAGAGGTGTTTAAATTATGCAAAGGAAATATTCGAATTCTGCAACAAGAACATACGAAATTAATTACCCTTTTATTTTTGAAAAACTTGTTGAATATGGAAATAATTCAATTAAAAAAGGTTCATTGTTAACAATTTTGATTGGTTCTCTTGCCAGAAGAGATTATACTCCATTTTCAGATGACGATGTTATAATAATTACAGATTCAACCAGAAGTGAAATAGAATTCATGGACCCTTATATGCCAATTGATATAGAACCACGTGTTTTCACAATAAATAGGATATACGAAATGGCAAAATCCTTGCTGGTAACGATGAGATATTTAATAATTTAGTTAAATTTTATAAAATTGATTAAATCGATGAATAACAGTAAGGAAATTCAGGTTTTCATTGTAAATGATGTTTACTTTGTCCTGGCATAGTATTCTTCCTTTGCATTTTTAGAAATATTTTCCACTATATTTTTATCTCGGCATATAACCGTTATTATGAATCCGAGAATACACGTGATGGATAGAAATATAAGCCCTATGTCTATGCCCGCCATCCCGAAGAGGGCAAATGCAAGGATACCTATAAGCCCGCCAAATCTCCCGGCCATTTCATTGAATCCCTGCCCTGAACCACGAATCGATTCGTCATATTTTTCAACTGGCATTATTACTGTGGTCTTATCCGGCCCCATGGAACCGAAGAAGAATGCAAATCCCAGAAGTATTATAATTTCTATTCCGGTAAACCTTAATGCGAAATATAGGCCGAACCCAAGTATCCCGAGAAATACTGACCTTATAATAAATCCAGTAGCCTGGAGTTTTCTTGTTCCAAGCCTCTGTATGATTAAAAATGCTACTATTGATGCAGGTATGGTAAATGCTTTGACAAGCACAGCCGAAAACGCCCCGCTGACTACAGAAATACCCAGTGCAGATATAAGTATAAATGGCAGAAACATCGTAAGGCTCTGGTCCCCAATCTGGTAAAGGAACCATGGAATGGAAAATCTGTAAAGATATTTTCTGTTTTCCCTTGACGTTACATCTTTTAATATGGTTTTTATAGACTTTATTCTCTTAAATTTCCATAGGGTGGATTCCTTGAGCCTGCTTCTCATAATCAGGGGGACTATTGCCAATATGGCTCCGGAGAGCAGTGCATATCTCCAGCCTGTAGATCCAAGAGTCAACAACGTTCCTCCTATGAGGTAAGAAAATAATATTCCAAAATTGGCAAAGAACATTATCAGGGCTAAATTCCTTGTAGAATTTTTTGTGACAAGAATCTCAGAGATGTAGGTGAAAATCACAACATAATCAATTCCAACACCAACTCCTACCAGTGTCCGGAAAAACATCAGCATTGCGATATTGGTGGATAATGCACTCCCGATGCCTGCACCTATAAACGTTACTATATCTATTGTAAGTATGCTGACCCTGCCAAACCTGTCAGAAAATACCCCACTTATTATCGCACCTATCATGGCGCCAACAAATATCAATGCACCCAGAAGATATACTATACCGGTGCCGGTTTGAAATGCATTTTCTATGGGTTTTAGTGCTACAGATATTATAGCTATATTGTAGCTTGCAACGAAAATGCTAATGGCGCCGATTGAAATGTAATATGCATTAGCAACAGGCTTTTTCTTTACCTGTCTTTCCATTCCTGATAATTAGGTATGCCTAAATAAACTTTAAGTAGTTGACTATTTGAATATTCATGACAGACCTGTGATAACTCCTTTATCATCTATATCGATGTTCTCGGCTGCAGGATGGCGTGGCAACCCTGGCATTGTCATTATGCTTCCCAGTATTGGTATTATGAACTTTGACCCGGCATTTATAGACACAGAATTCACCTTTACTTTGAAATTTACAGGTACATTTATCAAAGATGGATTGTCGGATAACGAAGATTGTGTCTTTGCCATGCATACATAGAATGAGGAAAAGCCGTTACGTTCTGCGTGTTTAATATCCATAAGTGCTTCTTTTGAATATTCTACCCCATCTGCGCCGTAAACTGTTTTAGCTATCTTTTCAATCTTGGCTTTTATGGGATCATCCATGCTGTATGCATAATTAATCTTATTTTCACCTATAGATTCC
>JAJZWN010000131.1 GCA_021846695.1 Thermoplasmata archaeon | reverse complement strand
TGCTATCCCACACAGACCTGATCGATGAAATACTGCCATTCTCGTGAGTTGGGACCGTGGGGTAGTTTGGTATCCTACCAGCTTGGGGTGTTGGTAACTTGAGTTCAAATCTCAACGGTCCCATAACCAATACGGTTTAGGTTGTTTTTTAGAATGGTTTTTCTATGCTTTTCTTTATATACTAGGCATTGCCATTTTGGAATATATTAATGTTCGAATAAAAGTAATGGTTTCTTGTGATCTTGTCCATTTATTTTTCATACCCCTTAACTTTTCCAGTGTTTTTTACACTGAGTCATAAGTTTTGTAAAATAAAGATCTAAGGTCTTAATTACAAAAATAAGGGAATAAATAATTGCCGGCGGTGGAAAATAGTCTATCTCATCGTGTCCCTTTCGTCTCGTTTCCTTTCCCTGATTAACGGTACTTGACCACATAAATAGATTCGTTTTTACCCAATCGAAAGAGTCATCCTCCCATATGTAAGTCGCCAATGATAAACCAAAAAATAAACTTATAAAATTAAAATCAGACACTCTGCTATCATACTCATTATACTGCGGTCCAATAAACCTCTTAAAAACTTCTCTTGACATCTGGTAGTGCGATACACCTTCTTTGTTTATTACCAATTGCTCCTTTGCCGAATTAAATACTGATTCATCAATAGGGATACGCTGCAACAATACCTTTTCTTCATCACTGACATTAATTGTTTGAAGCAATGGGTTTTTCATTAGTTCAACGCTGAGTCGTGGGGAAATGCCGTATAGATTTCCAAGCACTATTAAAAAAACGAACTCAGCTTTCTTAGTAAACTCTTTAAATAAAAACCCATCACCATAAAGAGTGTAGTGTATGCAATGTCGAATAAGCTTAGGGAGATCGTATTTTGCACTGTAAGTATGAAATAAAGCATCCCCGATTTTCTTTAACATTTCGATATCGTCATCACCAGCAAAAAAGATATAATTTCCGGCTTTTGTGGGTACTTTAGATGGAGATTCGTAAAAATGATGTGGATATTCAGAGTCCATCGTAATGTTTTTAAAAAACGAATCAAGATTCTCAATTTTATACGTGACGTCAAAGAAAACATATGAAATCAACGCATGTACAATTTCATTCAATGGGGGGGTCCTGTTATAGCTCAATCCTGGCATTATACAGCTAAGCTGAACTCTATACAGACTTGAATATTCGTACTCGTTCAACTTGATTGAGATCCTCGTCTTTGACATACGTATCGAATGAAACGGACGTATAAGTATATTGTGTCTGCTGACTTCAATATATCTACGTTTAATATTGTATAGAGCCTATAAATAAACGTAATATTTAAATATTAAGATTGCCTAACTATACATATACGGTGGTAAACAACGGATGAAAGCAAATAATTATGACAGAATGGAAATTTACGTTAGACGCGAAGATAAACGCCGAATTATGCGCCGCGCGATGAGGCGCGGTTTATCGGTATCGAAATACGTCGTGCTCACCGCATTGGGAGAGATCGAAAATGGAAGTTGATATAAAGCCACTAAAACGAGAGGCCTTGACATTCCCAGAGCCGGTGAAGTCCTTAATTTTGAGTGAACCAGATACAATGGAATCCTCGGAATTTATCACGAAGGTTACAACTTGGAAAAAAATCATACAAATGTCGCAAAGAGGAGGTCGCTGAAGTGAATAAAGAGATGGAAAACACTTGTCGACACTGTAATTCTTTGCGGAAATATAAGGGTTGGGAAAACGGAGCATACGGAACGAGTTTCACAACCGAAGTTCATTTTTATTCATTATTTCAAGCTGCTATGTATTGGAGATCGAAAGGCTTTGACGTTATACCGATAAAACGACTTGGGAATACTCCAGCAACACCGCATGGACTTAAGGATGCCACGTCAGACCCGAAGGTGACAAGAGGGTGGTTTCCGAACACACCGATAAAAGATATCCCGCAGGTTAACCTAGCTACCGTTCCAATAGAAGGCAGTTCTATTTTTGATATCGATATCGACATGCACGGTTCTAATGGCATCAAGTCCTGGAGGGAGATAACAAGGGGGAAACCGGTTCCCCGGACCTTGACCGAGCTAACGCAGTCCGGAGGTCTCCATCTTTCCTTCTTAGGAGAATCACCTGTCAGAAGCAAAGTAGGCGTTCTAGACGGAATAGATATCATCGGTCAAAAACACTACGCGATAAGGGCACCAAGCGTACGGGAAAAGGGCGCGTATCATGTGTTCGATTGGAAGATTGCCAGAGCGCCTTCGTGGTTACTCGAGTTTATTGAAACCGAAAAAGATGTTAAGAAAGATGCATCAGGGTCAGCAATTCATTATAGCGGAACTCGTGTAGTGGAAGTTGAGCAGATTATCTCTGCGCTTGAAAACGTATGGCAAAAAGCACCAAGTGGGCATTCTTATAGGGCGAACATGGCTATGGCACTCGCTGGATATTTACTGCGAAAAAATGTCCCCGCGGATGACGTAAAGTGGATCATCTCGGAACTGGGAAGGCGCACTGGTCACGCTGATCACTCGCGAGTAGTCGATTACACATTGAATAAGTTGGTAAGCGGATTCGAGAATGTTACTGGTGCTACCACACTTGATAAAATAGTCGAGGAGGTGCAGGCATGTCTGAAATAATAGAAAAGATAAAAGCCGCACTCGGTATTGAACTCATTGGTAATTGTAATAAAAATCATGAGGACATCAGAATTAACTGGGTTTCTACGTTTAACATAAAGGACAAACACTATGAGCAATGTCGAATAGGATTTGCTGCTGTTTCAGAAAACGGCGAAGTAGAAATCATAACGCATTATCATACAGGGAACTATCTCCCTGGAAAGACTAATAAAGATACTGCTCTAGAAGTTGTGTATATGCCATTGAGCAACGACACGTTAAAAATGGGACAACTGACATTGCCGTACAAACCCGAAAAATGCAGCGGACTTTCAGAAATACTAAAAGAAATAGAAGAAAAAACTACAAAATGGCTTTACGTGAGTCCTGAGGAACTACCGATATTCCGGGTTCAACTGCGCCTCGCGGTCGCA
>JAJZWN010000130.1 GCA_021846695.1 Thermoplasmata archaeon | reverse complement strand
GATTCAGTAAGTGCAGAGGAAACCATATCGAAGAAGAGGGTGGATTACGGGTTCAGGATCAACGGCATTCCAAAGTTTTTCCTTGAAGCTAAATCTTTAAAAGAAGAGAACATCCAGACAAATCATAGGTACATAACACAAGCCATAGACTATGCATGGATGAAATCATGTTCATGGGCAATTCTCACCAATTTTGAAACAGTAGCTGTATACAATGCGGACTGGAAAGAATCAAATTATGGAAATAACTTATTCTTTGTTTTACATCCAAGTGATTTTTTAACTGACAAGAGATTCACGTATCTTTCAAAAGGTGCTTTTGAGAATAACGAACTTGACAGGATAGCATCTAAATATGGAAAAAAACAGTTGAAAAATCCAATAAACAAACAACTCTTACAGGATATGATTCACTTTCGAGAGGTTCTTTCAAAGGATATTGTTAGGAATAATCAGGACAAGAATCTTACTCAGGACAATATAGACGAATCCGTACAGAGAATCCTTGACCGTTTGATCTTCATAAGGAATGCCGAGGATAGGGGTCTAGAAGAGGATCAGTTACAATCCAATGTAAGGCAATGGTATGCTAAAGGCAAAGGTCATCTTGTAAAGGAAATATCTAGAATATACAAGGATTATGATGATAAATATAACAGCAAGCTCTTTGCTCACCATTTATGTGATGATCTTTACATTGACAATGAGGCACTTCAAGAGGTCATAGAAGGTCTTAACCAGTCTAAGGACAACTCTTACAGATACGATTTCTCTATCATTGAATCGGATGTTCTGGGAAACATATATGAGCAATATTTGGGGAACATACTCAAATCAACACCTAAGAGGGCAAAACTTGAGGAATCAAAAACTCACAGAAAAGAACAGGGTATCTACTACACGCCTTCTTACATAGTTGATTACATCGTAAAGAATGCACTTGGTGAATATATCAAAACGCATACACCTGAGGAAATAAAAAAGGTCAGGATACTTGATCCGGCTTGCGGTTCTGGTAGTTTCCTGATTAGAGCATACAAGGAATTAGAAAATTACTGGAAACAGAACTCAGACTTTGCTCAGCTTACTTTGGATAGCGAGGAATTCTATTCAAAGAAGGTGGAAATTCTCAGAAATAACATATTTGGTGTTGACCTTGATCCTAAAGCCGTGGAAATAGCTCAATTAAACTTGTTATTGCAGATATCTGAAAGGAAACAGAGATTGCCTATACTTCAAAATAACATAAAAGTTGGAAATAGTTTGATTGATGATCCTTCTATTTCTGATAGAGCTTTCAAGTGGGAAGAGGAATTTCCTGAGATTATGAAAGGAGGGGGATTTGATGTTGTTATTGGGAATCCGCCTTACGGTGCTGAGTTATCTGAAAAGGAAAGAGATTGGGTATCACAATATTATGACTATTCTCAATCCTA
This sequence comes from Thermoplasmata archaeon, assembly GCA_021846695.1. The sequence continues at coordinate 1,646 of JAJZWN010000130.1, read as the reverse complement.
TAAGAATACAGCATTGATTTTCATTGAGAAATCCCTTTACCTTTTAAAGAAAGATGGAAAATTTGGAATGATTGTTCCTAAGTCACTTGCTTATAGTCAAGAGTGGAAAAATGGGAGAAAATTGGTCAGAGATAAGTTAATCAAGGTAGTTGACGTTAGCAAGGCATTTGAAGACGTATTACTAGAACAGTTGATACTAATTCTAGAAAAAAACAATATGTCTCCTAATTACACATTGGAAAATATAAGCAATAGTAATTCATTATCCATCGCGAAGAAATACCTAGATTTGACAGATTCGATGATATTGCATGATGATCCACAAGATTTTGAAATTTTCAAAATGATGATAAAATCTACAAAAAGATTAAGTGATATTTCAAAAACTAGTAGGGGTCTGCCTTTTCAGAAATATGTTGTCAAAACGCCGACAAAATATAAGATTCTTAGAGGTAGAAACATCATGAGGTATCATTTTTCAACTAGTGAGGAATTCTTGCCAGATGATGTGGTAGACCTAAATATGAAGAAGATAGAATTTCTGAGAAGACCTAAAATTGTATCTCAAAGAATTGTTGCCCACGTAACAAAACCAGTCGACCATATAATTATCATGTCAGCAATGGAGAAACACGGAATCCTAACGTTAGATACTGTTGAGAATACAGTAATCACAGATGATAAGTATTCTCTTGAATTTTTGCTCTGTCTTCTAAATTCGGAATTAATTTCTTGGTACGCTTATAGGTACATCTTTTCAAAAGCAATAAGAACAATGGACTTGGATGATTATTACATGGGTAAAATACCTCTACCTGAAAGAGAAATAGATAATTTGAAATTTACAACGTTAGCTATTAAGCTCATCTCATTGTATGAAAGCTTAGATGAGGTATCTGATAAGGACACAGATTATAAAATCAAGATTAACATAGAGATAGAGAAGTGTGAAACTGAGATTAATCACCTCATTAATCACCTTTATCTCGGCTAAAATACAGCTGATATCAATTTAGGTAAACAGACATAAGCCTAAAGACGTTAAGGACGGGAATATATCCGAAAGAGGATTAAGAAATATTAAACAGAAAATCAGGAATGGAAGTGGATTAAAAAACAGATCAAAAATTATTAAAATCCTTTTTAAAAAATACTTGAATAAGGACAATTAAAATTCTTAAATTGAAAATTAAAAACAGCACGTTTTTTCTTCTTATCCACAAAAGCGGCACGTTTTTCGCTCTTATCTATATCCCCAAATAGAGAATGGGGCTGACCGGATTCGAACCAGTGACCGCCTGGTTATGAGCCAGGCGCTCTACCTAGCTAAGCTACAGCCCCCGATCCTTATTGTTTGGGATAGTTGATAACGTACTCACTGATAAATCTTTTTTCCGGGAATTGAACTTCAGGAGCAGCAGACTAAAAAATTCTGGCTATTAAAAAAGGTTATTTCAGGAGATCATACTTTATTGCCAGTTCTCTCCACTCTTCAGGAGGTATGTCAAATTCCTTGCATATATCTGGAACTTCGACCCCTTTCCTAACCATCTTCCTTATCGCCTTAATCTCCTTTCTGTTGAGCTCTTTCAAATTTGCCGTCTTCATGCTAAACATCACCATTCAATCCAGCGGGATTGTCTTGC
>JAJZWN010000129.1 GCA_021846695.1 Thermoplasmata archaeon | reverse complement strand
TGCATATATGTACTCAATATATAAATATTTAGTTCCAGAAATTCAGTGGCTTTCTTTCTGGTGTATTGATTTGTAAAACTGAATAATTAAAGTTTGCAGAGTATATTTTTGCATAAAACAGCAGACACTATATCTCTGAATAATACCGGCATATCCATAAATTCCCTAAATTCTATATAAAATAGGTGGAGCCTGTATCCAGATAATGCAGGAGTCTTCCGGCTTTCCAGTTAAATATATAAATTATATCAATATAATCAGGAATGAAGGATATAAAGGTCATAGGCAGTGTAAACATTGATATAATAATGTCCTCCCAGAAATTGCCCACAACAGGTGAAACTGTAAAGGCTGACAAATATTATTTGTATCCGGGCGGCAAGGGTGCCAACCAGGCTGTTGCTGTTTCACGCACTGGAGTAAGGCCAGAATTTTTCGGAAAGCTGGGCAACGATTATTTTGCAGAGATAATACTTAATTATTTAAAAAAAGAGAATATGGATATTGCAATTAAATACGGGTATAATACTGGCATCGCAATGATAAATGTAGAGGCTTCTGGAAGGAATATGATCACAGTATATCCCGGTTCAAATGGAAACATGTCCATTGATGATTTCCCTGATATCAGAATAAGGAACTCTATCGTACTGTTTCAGCAGGAAATACCCCTTAAAACCATAAGGGATTTTATAACAAAATTAAGGGAAGATGGAAATTTCATTATTACTGACCCAAGCCCGTACAGTGCGGATAGATATATACTTGAAAATTCAGATATCCTGACTCCAAATCAGTCAGAAGCCCGGTTGCTGGCGGGCTGTGATATAAACAGTATTGAAGATGCTAGAAAAGCTTCAGAAATTATAAGGGGAAAATACAGGAATAATGTTATTATAAAACTTGGATCCAGGGGTTCTCTGGTAAATTACAACGGCGAAATAAAATATTTCAAAGCGTATACTGTAAAGGCAGTGGACACAACAGGTGCCGGGGACTGTTTTAATGGTGCATTTGCATCAGAATTCCTCAGGACCGGGAATATTGACAGAAGCGTTGAATTTGCAAATATTGCTGCTGCTCTTTCTACAACAGGATACGGTGCATTCCCATCATTTCCTTACCAGAATCAGGTGATTAGAATCCAGGAAGGCAATTGAGTTAATCCGGGTAATATTATATATTAATATAAAATATGAGATTATGACAGGAACAATAAAAATGAATGACCCGCCACCGAGGGCTTCCCTACAACCCGGGAAATCTTTAAAATACAATGTAAAACACACCATAATGGTCATGAGCGGAAAAGGAGGAGTTGGAAAATCCACTGTTGCAACCAATCTTGCCGTTACGCTGGCACAGAAGCAGTTCAGGGTAGGGCTGCTGGATGCAGATATAAACGGTCCTGACGACCCGAAGATGCTTGGTGTTGAGGAGGAAAAGGCATTTGGCAATGAGGAGGGAAAAATAGAACCTGCAAAAACTAAATACGGCGTGGACGTAATTTCAATGGAAATGGCTCTTCCAGCACATGATACACCGGTCATCTGGAGAGGTGCCATAAGGCATAAGGCCGTTCAGCAGTTTCTCGAGGACACATCATGGGGTGATAAAGACCTCCTGGTCATTGACCTGCCTCCTGGAACAGGCGATGAGCCGCTAAGTATATGCCAGCTGGTACCAGATGCCGATGGAATTGTAATAGTAATAACCCCACAGGATGTTGCATTACTGGATGCTAAAAAGGCGATAAATTTTGCAAAAAAGGTCAATATGCCTGTTCTTGGCATAATAGAGAATATGAGCGGATTTGTATGCCCACACTGTGGCCAGGAAACAGATATATTCAAGAAAGGCGGGACGGAGCAGATAGCAAAAGAATATGGAATCCCATATCTTGGCAATATACCTATTATGCCTGAAATAGTGCAGGACTCTGATTCTGGAATTCCGGCTGTCTCCAACAATGATTATATTAAAAAATTCTTTGATACAGTAGCGGATAATCTCATAAAGAATTTAAAAAAATAAACAGGAAAAAATTAATTTTTCTCATTTTTATTGCAAGTGATATTTTAAATAAATATTCGTAGTAATTATGGAAACGTATCCCCGGGAAGAAAATCATAAATTTTAATTTATATTCTTTTTAGGACCAAAATTTTGAAATTATTTGAGATTTCATCAACATTCCTCACGGTTACAGGGAGAAACATTTCTGAAATTTTTGAAAGTTCAAAATCAACAGGATTTTCGTGGTTTCCAGCAAAAAACAGATCCCCTGTTATGAAATAATCCGGTTCAAGGGAATATACGTTTTTATATGCCTGAAATCTGGTAACTCCCATATTATGGAAAACAAGGTTAGATATTACAAGATCAAATTTTCCTTCAAAATCAAGAATATCTGTCTCTTTAACAGTGCATCGTTCCTTTATTCCAAGTTTTTCAATATTGTTTCTGGCCTTAGCCAGTGAAGAATTGATCAGGCTACCGGAAAAATTATCTATGCCTGTAATTATAGCATTTGTGTAGAAATCTGCGGCTACCTTAATGGTAAACCCCAGGCCACAACCTATGTCAAGTATTTTTATTGCAGAATTTCTGTCCAGAGATACAGATTTAAATCCTTCATGAAATTTGTTATATATTATTAGTCGTAATTTTTCCGATTCTTCATATGTGGAATGGTGATATGTGCCAAAATCTACTTCCATACTGTATCAACTTTATAGTGTATATAATATTTATGAAGGATAGAATAAATTTAAAGAATCAATAAATAAAATTTAAAATAATACCAATGAAATGGCAATACCGGATAATAGATTTATAGATTGCAATTTTCAACCAGTTAGTAGTCGTGGACTTAATACCTCGCAAAAGCTTGATACTTATATCCCGACTCTATCAACCTCTTCTTTTAAGAGTGGTTTCAAACAATGTCTATTTTCAGGGGCGACTTCAAGCTTAGATGCTTTCAGCTTTTATTCGCGTATGACGTGGCTACTCGGCAACTGCCCTGTCGGACAACCGATAAACTAGAGGTCACGAACCCCCGTTCCTCTCGTACTAAAGGCTCCTTC
>JAJZWN010000128.1 GCA_021846695.1 Thermoplasmata archaeon | reverse complement strand
ATTTAAATTAAAAATAATAAATAAGTATGATATAGGCAATGATAAATTACTGAAGTTGTTATTTGTACGTGATATAATAAAATCATTTTTTATATTTAATATAATCAACTCATTATTTGTATTGAAACTTGAGTTCCGCACTTAGATTTTTGTAAACACCCTCACACAACCTTCATTTTACTGCATTTTTGAATGATATAAACTCTGTTTTCTCCGTGCACATTAGATGCACGGATATTTATATTATAAACGCATACATAGATATGTTCCTGAGAATATCACGCAACAAGAGGGGAAAAAATGTTTATGAATACGCCCAGATATGTGAACGGTACAGGGAAAATGGAAAACAGAAGACAAGGATTCTGGAATATCTTGGTCCGGTTAAGAATGAGAGTGACATGGAAAGATATCGAAAGGCATTTCTTCTTGCCGGTGAGAAACAGTCCATAAGAACTATGGGTCTGGATGAATTCTCATTACTGCCATCGAATGAATTTGGGATAGCTTATGCTTCCATGGCGATAATGAATAGCAACGGCATCCTTGAGATATTGAGAAAGAATGTGGGAGTTTATTCAAATATCCTGAACTTCATGATAATTGCAAGGTTGCTGGATCCGTCTTCTGATCTATCCCTCATAAACCTGTCAGAAAGGGTATACTATCCATGGCAAGAAATTAACCTGAACGATGATAACATATACCGGACTCTGGATAAACTCATTTCAGCCAAAGATAACATAGAGATTGAAATATTCAAAAGATTGAAACCTGATACCACCACAGTGCATTATGATCTGACATCATCATATTTTGAAGGGAAAGAGGATAATGATCTTGTGATGTTCGGTTATTCACGCGATAAAAAGAGAGGTAAAGAACAGATTGTAATAGGCCTTGTGATGGCTGATGGCATACCAATACATCATGAAGTGTGGAAAGGCAACACAATAGATCCAAAAACACTTGACTTCACTATAATGGCATTGAAAGACAGATTCAAGATTAAAGATGTAACATTCATTGCAGACAGGGCATTCGGAAGAAGCAAATCATTGGATCTCTTAGATCAGAATCGATATATTACTGCTGCATACAGATGGGATCAACCATATAGAGACATTCTAATGACCACAGATTTCACAAATGGTCAGATAATAAATGATCTGATCATAAAGAAAGTAACTATAGATGTGAATAAGGTAATGAAAGATGATTCCACAGAAGAACAGATAAAACTCGCAGAAAAGAGGAAGTATATTGCAGTATATAATAAAAAAAGGGAAGAACTTGATCTTAACGATCTGAATGACAAAATCGATACTGTAAAGAAGAAGATATCTGAATTTCCTGATCAGAAGGATCTGAAGAAATCCCTGGGAAAGTTGAAATCACTGGTGAAGTTCACAAAGGATGATACAGTACTGAATGAGAAGAGGATAAATGTCCTGACGAAGCTTGCAGGAAGATTCCTCATAGTCACAAATACCGATCTTAAGGGAGATGAAGTGGTATCGGTATACAAGGAACAATGGCAGATTGAGAGATCATTCCGAACGATCAAAACATTCCTTGAAATCAGGCCAATATATCATAGGAAAACTGAAAGAATTAAAGCACATGTGTTTGTGTGTGTATTATCATTACTCATCTCAAGACTCATAGAAAAGAAAACAAAAATCACAATATCAGAGGCAACACGTATCCTCTCATACCTGAAGGTTACACCTGTTCAACTTGGGTCAGGGGTTGTCATGATCAGATCAGAATCCGAACCGGCAACGAATCTCCTCAATCAGATGAACATTCCATACCCGGATAGAATCTTGGATGGTGCACGGACAAAAAAGAGTTAAATTCGACATAAAAGGCAATGAAATACTGTTTGGGCATGCGTTTTCATAAAAATTAAACTGCGGAACTCAAGTTGAAATATAATAAATTGCTGGATACTGTACACAAACTGCTGTAATTTCAAAATAATCCCGTTCAATCCTAATTGACCTCCATGTTCATAGACTTTCTCCCTGTGATCCATTCCTCATTTATGTCCATCATTATGGATACAACTAGTCTCAACAGTAACTGTTCTGATGGAAATGCGCCTATCTTTTTTGCCCTTCTCTTGAATTCCAGGTTAAGCCTCTCCAGTACATCTGTTGTTCTCAGTCTCTTCTGGCATGATTCACCGTACGCTTTGTAATTGTACAGTGAGGGATACCACCTCTCAAACATATCAGATGCCTTTTCCAGTCCCTCCTTAACGAGAAGATCCTGTGCCTGAGATACAAGTGATTCATTTTCAAGTGCCTGCCTTATGATCTGCATAACAGATGACTGTTTCTTCTTTGGAATTAATTTCATGAGATTTCTCATGAAATGGACATGGCAGTACTGCCATGCAGCACCTAAAAAGGATCTTGCAACCGATTCCTGTATCCCCCTGTGGCCATCTGATATTACCAGTTCAACACCATTGAGACCTCTCTCCTTAAGATCATCAAAGAAGGATTCCCACCCAACTTCAGTTTCTGAGTCATATAAATGTGCACTGAGGATCTCCCTTCTTCCTTCAGAATCTATGCCAATGCATACATACAGTGCTTTGTTTCCATATCTGCCATCTTCTCTTATCTTGAGGTATGTTGCATCTATGTATATGAATTTCATCGGTCTGTCTATTCTCCTTTCAAGGAACGATTTCACTCTTGCATCAAGTTCTGATGCAAGTGCTGATACATATGATGCTGATATGTTCTCTACACCAAGTGATTCAACAACGTTCATGACATTCCTTGTGGAAACACCCTGTATGTAAGATTCAAGTATGACTGAATTGAGTGCCTTCTCAGCATTACATGGGATTATGAGGAAAATATAATGAAAGACGGTGAAAAAATAATTTTTATGCTGTATTGAAATGTCCTCTTAAACTTAAATAACCTCAAAATTTAATTCCTGTTTTCAGTATTATGTATTTTATTGTTCAATAATTGTCTGCATTTTTATATCGTATTAATTTTAATATTTTATTTATTATTTGGGTTTTTCAGAATAGTATGTCACATATGACACAATATTTATATAAAACTATGTCTTATGTGAC
>JAJZWN010000127.1 GCA_021846695.1 Thermoplasmata archaeon | reverse complement strand
AATGATGCATACCATTTTCCCGTGCTGTCATGTGAGATGTTGAGTGTCTTGATTTCACCCTCTATCTCACGGTGCATGAACATTCTCAGTTCTCCGATCTTTGAGAGCTTCAGGTGTCCGTTTTCCAGCAGATGGAATCCCGACTGAGGGTAGGTCAGCGACCTGTACCTCGTCATGGGTTTGAATCTTGGAAAACCTGCTTTCTGCATTTTGCCGGTTTTCTTCTCTTTCACCCTTCTGTAAAAGTTCTGGTATGCTCTGTCAACTCTCTTGGCAACATCCTGCAGGACCTGGGAATGGATCTCTCTGTAATCTTCCATTTCCCTTCTCAGTTCAGGTAGTTCATTGGCTTGCTTTACGTAACCAATCTTCTTTCCCATCTTATGGGCAGTAATTCTCTGCTCAAGCAATCCGTTGTACAGATGCCTGCAGAGTTCTATCTGGTTGTTGAGCTTCCTTTCCTGCTCCGCAGATGGGTATAACCTGAACTTATAGGCTTTCATTCTCTCCTTGTTCGCCCCTGCAATGTTTTATCACTGTAGACCTTACGAAGGCGGTTACACTTAACCCCTCCTTCTCTGCCTGCTTTTCAATCAGGGCCTTTTCTTCATAAGACCATCTGATTGGCAACATGTATGCCTTTTTCTCTTTCATATATCTATGAGATATGCATTCGCTATCGTTATTTTAACATATCCCTTGCAACAAAATTGTGCCTCGCTTTCATCCCCTCCCTTTCGGAAGGGGTCTTTCGCTCGGCTTTTGATAAAAAATTAAAGTTTTTCAAGTCTCTCATAGACTATTTTACCAATAGGATCCTCTTTTGTGAAAAATCTAATATTCCTCTTAAGGTTCTTTTTGTCAGATTCCATTATTAACATCACACTATACTCTTTGACATTATATACTTTCTATGGCGAGAGGGCGAAACTTATGTTCTTTATGTATCTGTTCCTCTCTATAATATTATTGCCATGGTGTTCCAGTTCTGTGATGGCTCGGGTCACAAATGAAATGACGTTCCAATCCTATCTTATGGAATTTCTGAAGAACACCAATATAGAGACCTTTGTTTCATTAATTGGAACAGGCTGACATAATACCGTATAACTATGGTTATACAGCATTCAGACTGTTTACTGTTTTTCTCTGTGAACCCTTAATTTCAGCCTATCTTCAACATAGTTGAAAGCAATTTCATTTCCCATTGGTGAAGAGAGCAACCATGTGGAACAATACATTGACCTATTACAACCCTTAAGTGATACATGCCTTGAAATTTTATATATCATACTATGTGTTGTTGTAATATATGTAGTATCGCTTGTATAGTTATAATATTAACATATTTAGACTACATTTATTAAATTTGGTGAGACTGTCCAGATTCAATGCCTATAATCATTCTTTAGTGTAATATATAGTGCGTTTGTTTACAAACGATTTAAGACCATCAAAATAATGTTGTTGATTAATTTACTCATGCAATTTTCAGTGAACTATGCCCAGAAGACAGATATTTCTATCCTCGTTATTGTTATTGAAGTTTTAAAATTTGATTGACACATGTATATAACTCAAAGTTGATGTTATAATCATGAAAATTGTAAGGTAAGGCCGAATGTATTCCTTTAACAGTTATCTTATCTCTATTATAACGATAGTCGATATATTTTATATCTGGTTAATAATTATTTATTGAAATTGAATCTTTCAATACGCACATTTTATTCTTGATTTGACAGCATTGATAATCCTGAGGTATATCTTTGAGACTGTGATGGAATCGTAAGAGTTTCTTATTGCTGAATACATGGGAGACAATAATGATAAAAGTAAGGATGGAGTTTTTCAAAAAATGATTGGTGGACAACAAGAATACTCATTAAACAGTTATGTTGTCAATAGTATTGTGGTAAAACTGTTACTATATAATGAGTATTCCATACATTCCAGATTGTCTCCCTATTCAGTTAACTATTGATAATCTGATTTTTAAGCTATATATTTCATTATAAGGGGATAAAGGAGTAATCAGGTTTTACGGAACGATTGTAGGAATTTTATGGATGTTATGAAATCAACTCACTTATCTTCGAACACTACTATGGTCTGTTCTTCGGGGCTCGTTTGGACTTTGACATAATCATTGTGTCTAACAGAAAAACCAGCCTTTCTACTGTTCAGTAAAGCTACTACGAATAATAGATAAGAAAGGATAGCAAAAAATAATTCTATATCCCTTAAAACAAAAACTAATTGGGAATTGTTGAAGGAAATTATTGAAACCGCATTTCCAGATAACAGTGGCAATAACAGGATTTCAAAAATTATTGCAGAGATATAGCTTACCGCATAAATTCCATAGGAAATTATGAAAAGAGCTCTGGATCTCCGCAGAAAATAATATCCCATTAACAGAATGCCAGTCGGGAGAATTATCTGAGAAAAGGTACTAAAGATGTCGTAGAACTCGAATGCAACAAATGTTTCTGCCCCTTGTACAAATGAGTATACCATTTCCGGAAAGTAGTAGATGATAACAATAATAATAGAAAATACGAGAAATATCCAGGGAACAGAAGTGATCACGCGAGTTCTAGATGCAAGGTTTTTGTAATGTAACGTAAGAAGAACAAACAGTGTCATTCCCAGTACTATTTCAATTAATGTGGAAATTGTGCTGTAGTCAATCGCAACTTGAAGACTTGAGGTATTTAGTAAGATACGTGACCCAAAAGACCTAGTCTCAAAGACTGTTATTATATACCCTACCAGTCTGGGAACCAAAATGAGGATGGAACATACGACAATTATACCCATGGATGTTTTTCTTGTCATACGTGTTTTATTAATAATAATTTAATTTATAAAAATTTTCGTTTTTAGTCTATTCAAAGTGATCGGGATACTCTCAATACCAATTGAACAAGTGTTGCCTTATTTATTGGTATGAAAAATGGACTCAATTAAGAAATTGAGAAATAATTTTATAAAAAGTAAAATTTTTAGCTCTGAGTATATCCTACACTGGGTGTGAATACTTTAGCGTTCAGGTTTAGGTCCTGACTTAGATTAAAATCTATCACAATGTTCGTAGTCTGATTGTTACTT
>JAJZWN010000126.1 GCA_021846695.1 Thermoplasmata archaeon | reverse complement strand
AAAGTGTGGTTATAAATCTGGAGTTTGTAAGAGCCTTTAACATGGTTGTATGGTCAATATATGGTGAGCCTGCCTTTATAATAGCCTCTTTATTTATAGGTGCTGTTGATATGGTGTCTATTTTTCCTGCCATGGCAAATTGTACAGCCATTTCTATGCTTCTGTATGCGACTTTTCCTGCGCTGGCAGTTACCTTTCCCATTTGTATGGGTTCTCCGTCACCAGTGTTTATGAAATCGAGTTTTTTTTCTCCTTCTAAATGCAATCCACATTTATCCATGGTATTCTGGTAATTTTCCTTATCACCAAATAATGTTATCTTAAAATTACGGTTTTTAATAGAATTAATTGATTTAACCACAATTTCAGGTCCAATCCCGGCAGGATCACCAAGAGTTATTCCTATATTGATCATGGTCTCATATTTTTACCTCATATTTATATCTGCATATTCAAGGATTTTTTTATATATGCTTTCATCTCCAATGCTTCCACCCTTAATTATATATTTTTTACCATCAAGTATTCCTCCATAAATGGTTCCAGTAGAAATAAGGGGAAGGATATGTGGTCCACTTTCGAGGTAGCCAAAATCTGCATTATCCAGTACTGTATAGGCTGTTTCACCACCACTTAGGACTAGTACTGAGTATTCCTTTAAGGATAATATGAAATCCTTTTTGTTAATCAGTGTAAAATTATTTCCAGTCAGGTAGAACAGTTGAATTTTGAAATGGCCAATAGTGGAATTGACCAGAGAAATCATATTATTCCTGATATAATTCACCTGCCTGTGGGTTATATCTGTACAGCTTCCAATAATAATAGCCATGCTATTCATCTATCTCATCTCCAGGTACAATTTTATCATTATTCCCGGGTCTACAGGAAGTAAATTTTCATTCAGACATCTTTTTGCAAGTGTTCCAATATCACTGTATGTTCTTGAATCTGCAATTATTATTGAATCATGAAGTTTTACAGGAACAATATCACGAATCGTCATTTTCCTTTCATTCTGGATGGTTAAGCCAGTATATGTATATCGTTCAAAGTCTGGTATAGTATCTGTGATGAGTAGCTTTTCAAATTTGCACATGAATTCTATAAAATCTGAGGTACTCCCCCTGAGCATGGTGTCAATTCGTGTTAAAATGAATGCCTCTGGATACAGCTCTTTTACATAATCTAACCGTTGCCCTGCGTTGCCAGTATTCCTGGTTTCAAGATCCAGGGAGATAATTGAAGATTTCATTTTTCCCAGAACATCGATATTTTTGAAAGGTATGGCTGGAATTCCTGTTCCTATGAGAGATGCCATGCCCGCAGCCCCACTCAGGTCATCAGAAATAATAATTGTGTCCATTGGAAATCAATAGAATGCCTATATAAGTATTTTTATACTGTGAGAGGGGTAGTTCATTGATTAAATTTCTACTCCACAGTTAAAATTGTAATTATCTGTCAAAAATATCTGACCCCATAGAGTAATTATATATATATAGATATAATTAAACAGCAATGAATGTTAGAGATATAGACACAAAATTAGATATGAAATTGAAGTTAGTCATATCAGACAATACAGATATCTTCAGATGGTCTAAACTTCATGATTTGAGAATGAGCATTTTTATCAAAGAGGGTTCACAAAAACCACAAGACTATTATTTTCAAGCATTTATAATGAAAAACAAAGTACATTCGGAGGTTAAAGAACTTATTGAAACATATAGTCCAGTGGAAACTGAAAACTATTATATGCTGTCTCATCCCATAGTTAACACTAAAATTCTTTTCCTTATGAAGGAATTATGGACTGTGCCATCTATGGCATTTGGTGAAACTACCATAGAAAATGGAAAACTCATTATAAGAATAAGATTCCATAGATTGTACAAAAAGAATTTGTCCTTAATATTAAACAAATACCTGGCTATACCATACTTTGTGGATGATATGACACTCACTGAAAGTGAAGGAGGAATAGTTTTATTAGGAAAGAAAAATAGTAGAATGCCTCTCTCCATCATTCAGTATTCAATTCCCCTTTCAGTCCATTCTGAAAATTATTCAACTAAAATGCTGGAAAAAAACAATGGTATAGCTCAGGTTGTGGAGAATCCATATAATAAGAAGGATTTCAAGGTCATTATTTTTTCAGAGAATCATATAGAAGAAAGAAAGGGCGTTACCTGCATTTCGGAAGAAGACAATATATATGAGACATATGACAGCAATGAACTGCTTAGCCTCATCAGGGATAAGGCAAATTCCAGGGGCATATTCAGAAATCTACTACTGATCATAATAAAGGATGGACGTATGTATTCTAACTCAGTAATAGCATCAAACAGGATCATGGAATATACTAAAACGGTTTTTTCCTCATCTTTAGAACTTTATGGTAAAAATGTTGTAAGGTTAGAAAATTCCTGTGAATTTGATCCTGAACTCTATGGGGAATTTGGTAAGAAGAATTGATGATAATTATCTGTGCCTTGGGAAAAATTTATATCATGTTTAATAATAAATGAACGTTGATTAAACTGGACAATGATATTCTGGCTAAAATTGCTTCAAAACAATTTTCATTTGACATCCACCAAATTCATGTAACACCCGATAAACCGGTACAGGGTGCTTCAGGAATGGAATATAAATTTGATTATATTATTTCATCAGGTAATGATATGGTAGCTGTGAAAATAGGAAATGCGGAAACATCTACAAATGAGATAATGCTTTTCAATTCCCAGGTTATGGATGTGGGACTAAATAAGAAGATTCTGATAACGGATTCCGAACTGGGGGACTATATTAAAAAAATGTGTAACATATATGGAATTGATATTATAGATTCCAGGGAAATTGATACCAAGCAAATAGAATCCTCCCGTGCAAAATTTGGGATTACAATGCTTGATGCAAAATTATCTGGAGGTTTGCGGCCTGGCTATGTATACCTGATATCTGGAAATACAGGTGCTGGAAAGACGACACTGTCCAGTATCTTCCTCTCCTACGGCAGTAGTGTAGGTGAAAAAGGGCTGATGATACTCACTGATACTTTTCCTGACCAGTTCCTTGATAATATAAGAACAATGAACATAGGTTTTGC
>JAJZWN010000125.1 GCA_021846695.1 Thermoplasmata archaeon | reverse complement strand
GCGGAAATTGAAATCGTTAAAGTTTATATTCTTTCTTGCAATACATAATTACAGCGGGGTAGGGTAGTCAGGAGATCCCGACGGGCTCATAACCCGTAGATCAATGGTTCAAATCCATTCCCCGCTACTGCAGTTTTCCTTGTCTATTTTTTCTAACATGGCTTCGAAATCAGAATTCCCTGTTAATGAAACCTTATATCCCAGTGATTCCAGTGTGGAAGTTGTTATTTTCCCGATTGAATAAATTTTTTTGCCACCGGTATAGGTTCCAACAGTTTCTCCAAATATCCTCGCCTCCATAGACGATGTAATCAATATTCCATTACAGTCAGGTGATAGGAACGAGTCCTTTAATCCTGTGTTTTCCAGCTGTATTACATCGTATACATGGTATTCATGGTATTTTACACCTCTTCTGTTTAAAGATTCCCTGATAATATTATTGGATTCATTGCTTCTGAATAAGGCAATATCTGTATTTTCATACCCCGAAAGCAGGTCCAGTACCCCGTATGAATCTTTGCCTGTTGGAACCTTTACATTTCCGGCATATTTTCTTATTATGTCGGCAGTTTTTTCCCCTATTGCTACAAAAACCGGATTTACTGTAAATTTATAATAATTTTTAAAAAATTCCATGGCGCCGAATGAACTTGTAAGCACTATTACCCCTGGCTTTGCCTGAATTAATTCCTTACTTATATTTTCATCAAAATTGCGTGCCTGGATGGAGGTAAGCGGTATATTCAATATATTTATGCATTGAGTTTTTACAGGCTTGAATTTAATTCCAGGCCGTGTAGTAATTATATACTTAGAAGTATCCATAACCACTTATCCCCTCTTTTATATGTTCTACAACAGAATCCAGGTTTTGCGCACTGAACATCATATCCCTGTGTTCATCTGAATTCAGTGAATAGAACCTTGTTTTTATTTTTCCAGCTTTTGAAAGTATTCCAACAGGCATGGAACACCCAAGATTTAATGATGTGGTGATAAATCTTTCGTTCTTCATATCTCCATATGTTTCTCTGTCATTGATTTCTCCGGATATGATGGAAGCCGGAGAATTACTTTTTCCAACTATTGCAATTATACCCTGGTTCGGTGCTGGCAGGAATTGCTCCTCAGGAAGAATAAAATGTTCAATATCCAGTTCCATCCGTTTATAAGCAGCCATGGCAATTATTATGCCTGTGTATTTTTTTTCCATATACTTTGATATCCTGGTGTCAATATTCCCCCTGATATCTGATACAGTTATTTCAGGATTCGCTGTCATGGCCTGCCTGATCCGCCGCATGCTTGATGTGCCTATTACTGAACCAGTTTTCATTTCCTCTAAGGGTGTCCGGGAGATTAAAGCGTCCCTGAAATCTTCTCTTCTGGTTACCGCCGTGATCTCAAGCCCTTTCTGGATATTTGATGGTATATCTTTTGCGCTATGCACTGCAAGGTCAATTTCACCTTTCAGTACCCGTTCATTCAATTCATCTACAAAAACACCGGTAGAACTCATGCGATACAATGGAACATTTTTATTTGAGTCCCCTGCGGATGTGAAGCTCTTTATGTTAACTTCATAACCTTTTGATTCCAGGGCATCTTTCACACTGTTTGCCTGTATCAGTGCAAGTTTGCTGTTTCTTGTGCCAATTGTTACAGGCATTTCAACACCGTTGAAAAGGCATCCACGGTAGCTTCCAGATCGGTTTCAGAGTGGGCAAAGCTTACAAACTCGGTTTCAAACTGGCTGGGTGGGAAAAATATGCCCTTCTCCAGTAACATATGGAACATTTTATTGAATTTTTCTGTATCTGATGCTGTCGCCCCCGTATAATCCTTGACCTTATTCTTATTGAAAAATATCTGGAACATGGAGTGGCACCTGTTTATGGTCGCATCAATATTGTACTCAGATATCAATGAGTTAAGTTTTTCTTCGAGTCTGGTTGCATAGTTAGTTATGGAAGAATAATCCTTGCCCTTTAACTGGTCAAGAGTTGCAATTCCCGCAGCCATGGTCAAAGGATTCCCTGAAAACGTTCCCGCTTCGTATACATCGCCCTGGGGGGCTACATGCGCCATAATATCTTCACGGCCGCCAAACATGCCTACAGGAGCGCCTCCACCGATAATTTTTCCCATAGTGGTAAGATCTGGCTTTATTCCAACAATGTCCTGATACCCTTTAAATCCGAATCTAAAGCCCGTTATTACCTCATCAAATATAAGCAATGATGAATATTTCTCCGTTATTTCCCGCAGAGATTTTAAAAAATCATTCTCCGGATTTATAACACCTATATTGCCAAGAACCGGTTCTGTAATTACTGCAGCAATTTCATTCCTGTGTTCTTTGAACAGTTTTTCAATGCTTTCAGCGTCATTGTATCTTCCGACAAGCACTGTACGGGAAACTTCCTCCGGTACACCTGCGGAAGATGGAACTCCGAATGTCATGGTGCCACTGCCAGATTTTATCAGGGCATAGTCATGTGCACCGTGGTATCCACCTTCCATTTTTACAATGTACTTTTTCCCCGTGAATCCCCTTGCCAGCCTTATGGCATGCATTGTGGCTTCAGTCCCGGAATTTGTAAATCTTAGCCTTTCAATGGAACCCACAGCATTCTTTATGGTTTTGCCAAGTTTTATTTCATTCTCGCTTATGGAACCGAATAGGATTCCTTTATCAACCTGCGATTTTATGTGATTGGAAACATCAGGGTTTGCATGTCCCAGTATCATAGGGCCGAATCCCAGAGAATAGTCTATGTATTCTTTTCCATTTACGTCTAAAATTTTCGAACCATGCCCCTGGGCAAACATTACAGGTTCAGGTGAATAATATCTAACAGGTGAATTTACGCCCAGAGGGAACAGTCCCAGCGCTTCCTTAAATAGTTCCGATGATCTCATGTATCTACATTCTTATTAAGGATTTATTTTTTTACGCACCATGGCTTAAAAACCAGAATGTTTAAATATCTATTAACGATATCTAATTTAGATATCTATAAAAGATATCTGGTGATATATATGTATGGAAAAAGATACAGTGAAAAAGATGAAAAGGATTGCAATGGAATGAATGGTGAGATGGGGCATCGTATGGGAAATAT
>JAJZWN010000124.1 GCA_021846695.1 Thermoplasmata archaeon | reverse complement strand
TATGTGAAGTTAAGCATGGTCAATGAAGCAGGAAGCCTCTATGCTTTAGCATGAGGTAGCTCACTTTTACCATACATATTATACGGGCATATATTTCATTTTTCCATCTTCTTCTTTCTCCTAGCCTGGCTAAATATAGTTATTTATTACCCTCGTTCCGCAGTTGTCAAAACGGACGCGGATTACAAAATCAGATTTTAACATCATTTTCCTCTGAAGTGAATCTATGCCATTCTTTTCTCCAATTAAAAGAATAAAACCTTCAGAACCTCCGCCAAGCAATTTGGCTGATTTTGCCCCATTTTCCTTTGCATAGCTTATTATTTCATCTATGCGCTGGTTTGTTACATTTGCTCCAAGAGATTTTTTAATATTCCACCCCTCATTAATTATATTGCATACCTCATTTCTATTATGCGCGCTAATGGCTTTACTCATTTCCAGTGCAAGGTGTTTGATTTTATTCAAATTTTCCATTGTTTGCTCATCACCATGTTCAGATTTAGTTACCTGATCCTGAAGGCTTCTGGAACTTTCCCGCGTATTGCCTGTATAAACCAGCAATATGGAACTCTGGAGATCTTTCACGAATGGATCCGACAGGTCAAATTTCTGTGTACTATCAACGTTTTCTCGAAATTCCATATACTTTAAACCACCAATAGAGATTGCATATGGATCCTGTTTGCCCAGTATAATGTTAAATTTATCCTTTTCAGTAAGATATGATTCTTTTGCCAGTTCATAGGGGTCTACATTCCTTTTTTTTATTGCATTTATCATTTTTAATATTCCATTTATGAGTGCAGAACTGGAGCCAAGCCCTGAACCTGGAGGGACATCACTATTCATTATTACCCTGCCGGTGTTTATGCCGTTTTCCATGAACATGTCAATAATTTTGTTTTCCATAGTTCTGTTATTTGTTGAAATAAGCGCAGTTCTCAGGAAATCTCTGGATGAAACCTCAAGCGAGCTACCATCATCCTCATAACGTATCATAATTCCCCGATCTATTGTAGTGTTCAGGACTGCACCACCGTACCTTTCGTAAAATGGGCTAATATCTGTGCCTCCTCCTGCAAAACTGATTCTCAAAGGGCTGTAAACCGTTATCATATAATTATATATGAACACGTCCTATTAAAATATTGATATTGCCATTATAGTTGACATACAAAGTTAAATATGTACATTGTGTATACGGTACAAAATTAAAAATACTGGTGCAAATAATGATAGATTTCAATATAAATTCGGGCAAAATACAAATTCAGGAAAATCTGAAAGATATCCTGAGCAAAAAAATTCTGGTAATGAGGGATAACGAGGAGACTGTATCATGTGATGGCGGGTTCTGTGAGACAATACATGATATTTCTATAAAGGTAAAAAGGCATTGCAATGAGCCTAAAATGTATTATTTTATCAATGATGATATTGAAATAGCTATGGATGAGCACATATTTGACCTGCTTGCCCGGGAAAACATTCTTATAAAAAAAGAAAAATACCTTGTTGTTGAAAGAGTAAAGCATAATCCGGTATAATTCCAGAAATTATTGCCCGCACATCTGTTTTAATACCAAGGGAATTCCAGTATTATTTTCCAATCAGGTAAGTAATTTATAGGTTTGTGGCATGTCCAGAAATGGATCACAGGTATGGAATTCTGACGGTGACCACACTGAGTACATTGATGGCCGCTATAGATTCTACTATCGTATATCTTGCCCTCCCGGCCATGGGGCAAACATTCCACTCCGGGATATCATACCTGACACTTGTAGTGGCTGCATATATAATTTCAACAACGGTTATGCTGGTACCTGCAATAGAGATCACAAAGAGGATCGGCAACAGGAATTTCTATATAATCGGTTTTTCTATATTTACCGTTTCTTCACTTATTATTGCAGTGTCATTGAATATTGCAATGGTTATAATTTTCAGGTTTGTGGAAGGCATTGGGGCCGGAATAATGACATCTTCAGATATACCAATAATCCTGGGAGCTTTCAGGAAAGGCGAAAGGGGCAAAGCCATAGGGTTGAATTCTATTGCATGGTCTATAGGAACTCTTATCGGCCCTGTTCTTGGAGGATTCCTTGTTGCAATTAACTGGAGATATATTTTTCTCATAAATGTCCCAATAGGCATAGGCACAATGTTTGCCGGTTATAAAATAATAAAGAAAGATAAAGTAGATAAATTGCCAATCAAATACAAATCTACAATTTCAATGGCATTGTTTTTAATACCGTTAATTATGGGAATCGCACTGATAAATGAATACTATCTGCTTATTGCCCTTATTATCCTGCCAGTATTTATATATGTTCAGATAAAGCAACCTGTAATAGACAGAAAATTGCTGGGAAATATAAGGTTCTCCCTGATAACCCTTGCATCTTTCCTGGAATCTTTTGTCTTTTTCTCTGTATTATTCGCTCTGAGCCTTTATTTCCAGAGTGATCTGGGATTAAGCAGCATAGATACCGGGCTTATAATATTTACATATCCGGTAGCTTCTATAGTTTCAAGCCCCATAGGAGGGATATTATACGACCGGTATAGACATCCCGAGACAATTATGGCAATAGGGACAATACTTGAATGTGTGCCTGTACTTATAATTGGAATTTATCTAAAATATATACCTGAACTACTGCTTATAGCAGGATTTGGCGGTTCATTTTTCTGGTCTCCTTCCACAACAATGATAACGGATGCCCTTGGAGAGAAATTCCGTGTCCAGGCGAACAATGCAATGTTCATATTGAGAAACATTGGAATTATTACTGCAATTTCAATTTTGCCACTGTTTATTCTTCACTTTTCAAGAATCAATGTTAGCATTGGTGAAATATTTGTATCAAAAGCCAGGATAGATATTTCAGCCGGCATCGGCGCATATCTTGTTTTTACCGCAATAATCTCCCTATCATCACTGATTTTTATATTTGTATATCATCGCAGGGCAAGGAGCAGCAATACTATGGATACAGCAGGTGTTGTAGACCTGCAACATCGAACTATTAAATAACAAATTAGCAATATACATAAGGATCCGTGGGGTAGTTAGGATATCCTGCTGGCCTTCGAAGCCGATGACCCGGGTTCAAATCCCGGCGGGTCCGT
>JAJZWN010000123.1 GCA_021846695.1 Thermoplasmata archaeon | reverse complement strand
TCAGTACCCAGTCCGGATGTGTCATATTATGTATATACATAATATGTAGGTATATAAATATTCGTATTTGATCCCTTAAAACAAAGAAATTCTCAAAACATATTATGCATAATTGCCAGAGTTAGAGATTAAAGCACTAAAGAGAATGCAAATGCGGAGTAAAACTTTCCATCATATTTAAAGCAATCTTTTTGAATCCCATCCAGAGAGAATCCGTTCTTTATTAGAACAGATATTGACGGTATATTCTCAGTAAGGGCCGCTGTATAAAGACTGTGCAATTTAAGCGTCTTTCTGGCAAATTCTATTACAAGGCCCAGTGCCTCACCGGCTATTCCCCTATTCCTGAAGCTTTTTCCTGTCCAGTATCCCACATGCGATCTTGAATTATCATAGTCTATGTCTGACAACCCGATAATCCCCACAAAATGGTTTTCATAGAAAATAAAAAAATCCATGGCAAATATCTCATTCCCTGCTTCCCTATTCCTTTCTATGAATGCTACAGCGTCCTCTTCTGTATAGGGATACTGAAATCCATGGTTCATGAGATTGAAGCCTAAATCAGGGTCACTGGCGCACTGTGTAAATTCATCTAAGCGCTCTCTGGGAAAATTTGTCGTAATAACTATTTTTTTGGATTCAATAGTATAGTTTTGCAATTATGCGCCGATCGTAATGATAAATATATATTTAGTGGAACCATCATATATGGTATATGGAAGAATGTGGAATTGATGAAGCCGGCAGGGGCCCATTAATAGGGCCAATGGTAATGGCAATATTATGCGGTAATAAAAAAGAACTGGAAGATGTTGGAGTTGCCGACTCAAAGAAATTGTCCCCACAAAGGCGAGAACAGTTATTTGTAGACCTCCAGGCCTTTAACCATAGCTTTGTAGTAATAAATCCATCAGAAATAGATGAATACGTTGAACATAAAAAACTGAACGATCTGGAGGAGAAATATGCATCAAAGCTGGCATTATGGGCTCCAGTTGAAGCTATCATATATGTGGATAGCTTTGATGTAAATGAATCCCGGCTGCAGTCAAAATTATCCATGAATTCTGGCAGAAAAATTATATGCAGGCACAAGGCTGATGAGATATATCATGCTGTATCTGCTGCCTCAATAGTTGCCAAGGTTATAAGAGACCGTGAAATAGAGAAGCTACATGAAAAATACGGTGATTTTGGATCCGGATACCCATCAGACCCAAGAACCATAAATTTTGTTAAAAACTCTATTCAAAATAAAATAGATATTGATAAAATTGTCCGGCATCAGTGGAAAACCTATAAAAGTATGTTAAATAGAAAACTGACATACTAAAAAATAATAAATAAGTTATTCTATTGTGGAAAGATGAATGTTACTGCAGTTATTCCCACAATCAACGAGGAAGGAACCATTGGGTCGGTAATCGACGGCCTTTTAAAATCGGTTGAAGGAATAGAAATTATAGTGGTTGATACAGATTCTACCGACAGGACAAAGGAAATAGCAGCAGCAAAGGGTGCCATTGTGATAAATGAGAGCAAGAGGGGTTATGGAACTGCATATAAAACCGGATTGAAGCGCGCAAAGGGAGACCTTATTGTATGCATGGACGGCGACAATACATATCCTACAGACATAGTCAAGCCCTTACTGGAAATTATCTGGATGGATGAGGTCAACTTTATTTCATGTGACCGAATGACTCTCAGGACACAGCATAATTACACATCCCTGCATTACATAGGAAACAGCATTTTAAACTTCACCATGCGATTGCTTTTCAAGATAACTCTCAACGATTCCCAGAGCGGCATGTGGATTTTTTACCGCGAATTTTACGAGAAAATGAAAAATCTCAGCAATGGAATGTCCTTTTCGGAGGATATTAAAATTGACGCAGTAAGGCTCGGCAAGTTAATAGAAATACCAATAAAATATGGAATAAGAATAAGCAAACCCAAGCTAAAAACCTGGAATGACGGATTAATGAACCTTTTCCATCTATTTATAAAGAGGATTCAGGAATGAGACTTTACAATTTTTTTGGAATACTGAATATCGGGAGGTTTTGCATATAATATTATAAGCAGGCCGGACAGAACAATAATGGCAGAGAGTATGAAATCAAATGAATAGCTTATGTCATATGCCACAAATCCGGACAATGCGGCACCCATTATCTGCCCGACTCCATTAAGTGAGTTGTAATACCCTATTACTTTCCCCCTTATGAGTGATGTGGCCATATTTGAAATGCTGGTAATTTCGCTTATCCCTATGAAACTCCATATGGCTCCAAAGACGCCGTACATGATTATGAAGAATAGAAGATAGCCAACAGTATCAAAAACGAAAAATGAAAGCACACCTGTTACAAGGAAGAGGGCAACCCTCATTGAGGTAGAAATTACAAGCATCCTGTTTGAACCTATATAGTTGATATACCTGCCTGCCGGTATAAAGGTTGCAGCAGAGAACAGACTATTTAGCAGAAACATTATGTATATGTCATTTTCATTTGCATTCATTTTTTTAATGACAAATACTGGATAAGGTATGAAAAATAACTGAAAGCCCATCATGAGAATCATGGTTGTGAATAGGTATAGTTTTAAATGGTCCGGTATCTTAATCTTATTTTCTTTTCCCGGTATATGGACAAGATGTGTTGGGAAATAGCGTACCCGCTCGATGACATGCAGTGCGAATAAATATCCTATTTTACCCCTGCTTATCTCACTTTTTGGCTCCTTAAGCACAATTATTGATATTATTCCGGCAATCAGGTAAAACCATGCCGCTATAACGTAGAGGTAGGGAATCAACTGGTGCCCCTCATTCTTAAAGAACGTCAAAATAAGGACTCCCACGCCAAGCCCAATAACAGTTCCAATTGCACTATAACTGTTGAATTTGCCCATGACCTTAGGCCATGCTGATTTTTCAGAGTTTTCCAGTATTAACAGAGTGGAAACAGGCACACTGGACATTGCAAGTACCTGGAAAAGGACAAGCATAAAGACATAGGATGGCATTGTGTGGACAATCAATACCAGCAGAAGGGATAAAAAGGAACCTACAAATCCTATAACTATGAATATCTTTCTCTTCTTAATTTTATCAGAAAGGTTTCCCCAGAAAATCAGGGCC
>JAJZWN010000122.1 GCA_021846695.1 Thermoplasmata archaeon | reverse complement strand
CAATCCTGCATACTGGACATAATGTTCCATCTAAAATACAAACTGGCAATTCAACTTCTTATGTTATTAACATAAAGCCGGACCTTCCTGGTGGTGTAACATCAGACAGTGGAACCTGGGTAATGGTCTCTATTAACTATTTTGTATATCATGCACCGTGGTGGCTTGGCGGGTGGAGCGTAACATATGGTCAACAGGATAATTTCAATGAATTATGGGCAGGACAGACAGCACAGAAACAATACAACAACTTTGAATCATATATGACGTTGGGTGGATTACTAAGTGGCACTGCCGCATCTGGTATTACTGCCTATTTAGTAGCAGACGCAATAGCTGGTACAAGTGTAGGTTCACGTGCAGGTCTGGTTGGAGCAATAGTGGGGGGAGTAGTTGCAGTGTTAATGGGATTCGCAATTTATAAAGTTGAAAATGCTATGACTCAGTTATATGAATCAACGTATGCTAATGAACCAAGCGGGAATAAATATATCTGGACATACATGCAAAATGATTATTATTATCCATCGGTGACAGTTGCGGGTTCTCTAGCTTCTTCTATAGGATTTTATGGGCACCTATCCAATGGGAATCTAGTAACATTATGGCCAGCTATACCATTTGTAGCGGTCGGGTCATTGACAGGTGTCGTAATCAGTAGTTATTTCGCCTCCTATACAAATTATATAGAAAACAAGTACGGTGATAATACATGGGTGAACTAATAATCTTTTATTTTTATTTCATATCTGTTTATATAGCACTTTCAGTTATCCTTCTATTACAGATCATTAAATTTAAGGCTAAAACGCTTCCAAAAAAAGATAAATATATTTTATTATCCCTAGTTTTTTTGATGATTTTAAATGTTATTGTGCTTCTTATAATAGCGTATCCATACTCGTCCCAAATGTTTAAATATGACTCGTATTTATCCCATCAAATTGGGAACATTGCTATATTTAGTGTAATAGAACTTATAGTTGTACTAACAGTTGTACTAACAGTTGCAATTTTACAAATTAATTCAAAAAATAATAAGTCACTTAATAAATAGTGAGACAAAATTATCTTATTGAGTTATATACATATTAAAAGAAGAATTGAAAGAGATCTATAGGAAATAATGGCAGAATGGCAAAGATGAAAGACGGGGGAGAAACTTGCCATAATAAAGGAGATAGAGGGAAGATAGAGCTTATTAATTCGGTTGGTTTTGTATCATTTAACATAAATTTTCAAATCCCTTCCATATTATTGATTTTTTTAATTCTCAACGTTTGTAGAAACTCCTTTTAATATAATTTTGTAAATTTAATATATGATAAAATAATATTCCACCGCCGCAGTGATGATATTTATAAATAAATGATTTAATGATTAATGACGGGCAAGCTGAGCGGTAAAAAAGTAAATTTTTATAATTATTCTTTCTTATAAAAAGAACTTATTTCAATTCTGTTGCCGTTATGGTCATAAACGTATAATTTACTTCCTTCATCTGTCGTTTTCATATGATGGCCATCGCAATATGGCTTGTTCTCTGAAAGTCCACATGCGCACAGATGGAGTTCTTTATCACCAACTTTTATCAGATATGGTTTATCACTTTCATGCATTACTACCCTTGACATAATTAAATATTATGAATTGATATATATTTTTGGTGTATTTTTATCGGCTACTCAGTCACATTTAAGTATGCTTATATAATCTTTTTTTATGGATTATCTGGATGAAAAATGTATGGATATTAACTATGCCAGGATTTATGGAGATACATATGAACTTATGAAAAATGCTGGAAAAGCACTCTCAGATTTTGTAATAAGCATGGTTCCTCCAGGAAAATCAATAGCCATAATATGCGGTACTGGAAATAACGCTGGCGACGGCATATGCTCCGGTGAATTTCTCCGTAAAAGATACAGGGTTTCTGTTGTATTAATAAAAGGGATAAATGGGTTAAAAACACCAGAAGCCAGAAGGGCCATAAATGAATATGAGGGGCAATATTATGATATATCATCAGTAGATAGTATTATTTCCGAATCGGATATAATAATAGACTCAATATTCGGAATAGGAATAAACGGTGAACCGAGGAAACCATATGATGGTGTAATTGATATAATGAACAAAAGTGGCAAACCAATAATATCTGTGGACGTTCCCTCTGGATTCCCAACAGATATACAAATAAAGCCCCAGTATACAATCACATTTACAGATATTAAAAATGGCATGAATCCTTCAAACAGCGGTAAAATTATAGTTACCGACATAGGCATACCAGATGATGTGAAATCTATTTCCGGTCCTGGGGACATGGTTTATATGCCCATTTCTACCCCGGAATCTCATAAAGGCATGAATGGAACCGTCGGAATTCTGGCCGGTTGGGAATTTTCAGGTGCTGCAGTCATGTCATCCCTATCAGCATATAACACAGGAACAGATCTTGTAAAGGTATTTTCAAATGATGCAAATAGATCAATAATACTCTCATATAATCCAGGTTTAATGTTTTACCCGGTAAAAGATAAGGTTTTTGACATATCTGGATTAGATGCCCTGCTCATTGGCCCAGGAATGGGTAAAACAGATGAAGCACGAAGTTTAATGGAATATGCAGTAAATAATTACCCGGGGCAATTAATCCTGGATGCCGATGCCCTCAAAATTATAAAACCCTCAAAAATTGCAGGCAGAAATGCCATAATAACACCTCATAAAGCAGAATTTACTGCATTTACCGGATTACCACCAACTGAAGAAAATGCCATAGAAACCGCCAGAAAATACGGAATCGTAATTTTATTAAAGGGAAGCAGGGATATAATCACCAACGGTGAAACAACCACATATTCATATGGGGGAAACAGCCGCATGACTATGGGAGGTACAGGTGATGCACTAGCCGGCATAGTGGCCGGTATTGCTTCCAGAAAAGTCAATCCATTCAGGTCTGCGGTGTTGGGATCCTTTATTAACAAAAGATGCGCCGAGATGTCATTTGAAAAATATGGGTATTATTATGGCATAATGGATATGATAGACAATATAAAAAATATTTTGCATAATAAAATTTAAACCTATTTAATGATTATATCATGATGATTGAGGCAGTAAATGGCCATGTAAACATTCCGGATATG
>JAJZWN010000121.1 GCA_021846695.1 Thermoplasmata archaeon | reverse complement strand
ATTTGAAGGATCCCAACTTGCAATGTTTTCTATGTCTTTTTCTTTGACACTTTTACCATCTAAATTTCTAACAAGAGACTCTAAAACAACTCTAATAGAAAAAGGTAATTTAGAAATGTTGTAACCTAATTCTTCTAATTTTGGTAAGGAATAATATTTTATTTTTTGGCCATTTAAATCAAATTCAGTTATTGTATCCTGCCACTTTGTTTCCACTTTAATAAGAAGTAATTGTTAAATTTAAAGTTATATACTTAGATAAATTAAAAGAATAAACTCTAAACTAATTATAGTTACTTGTTATAATTGCATTATGTTCTGAAAAGGCTGATGAAGTTCCAAATAAGTTAGTAAGAGCCCCGTCTAAAGGCCACCAGCCCACTAAACTATTGTTCTTTATAACTGGGCTAGAAAGGAGACCTGCGTTATATGCAGCTTGAAGTTGATTAGGAGATAATGAAGAATTGTAGACTTGGATATTGGAGATATAACCATAAAATGGCCAGCCTCCAAAACACTGGAAATTTGATCCAACCATAAAGTCACCTGATGTGTAATAACCAGCAGTATTAGAAGTAGAACCTGCTTTACCATTTATATTTATGTAATAATTTGGCTTATTTACTGAAACTGCTATAAAATCCCATTGGTCTGGTAAAATATTGCCTGTTGAGTATATTTGAGTATCTGCTGCAGAACAGCGATGCATAAAGATATTACTAGGACCATTACTTGCTATTGTTTGACTTGGGTTAAAACTTGCTATAGCCAATTGGCCAGAGGTCCAGCCAGCAGTGTCGTTTGGGGGATTTACTGTTACATAATCCTTTGTCAGAGGATATATCCACATAATAACTGTAAAAGAATTATTTGTACCAACTACAGAATCAACGCTCGCATTAATATAACTTTCTGGGTAATATGTCCATGAATCTGCGGCCGACACATATGACCACGAGAAATATTTAAACCCATTAAAACTTGCTACATATGGAGGCAAAACTGTAGATGTACTGGTGCCAGTTATTGATCCTAAGGACTGATAAGGTCCTGGAAGAGGCTGACCTGGTTCAGTGTAATTTACTGTTACTGTTATAGCGTAATGCGTACCTGCTGATGGACATATGTTTGGTACGGAAAAGATGTAAGATGAACCGGATCTTATCAGAGGATTTGGATCTACTGTTGAATTTGGCTTGAAATTTGATATTTTGGTTATTGCTGGGTCTTTTGCTGTTATGCCTGTTATGTTTATTAGATTGCCGGTTGAGTCTCCTACGCTTATCCTTAATACTCCATTGGCTGTGCATTGTGCTGTTACGCTTCCTAAACCTGAGAAGCCTGTTACTGTTGCTGAGATACTTGAGGATGGATTGAAAATACCCATGCTGTATAGGATTACTGCTACTATGACTATGATTAGGATAGCCCAACCATACGTCATCATGTATTCTAAAGCGGACTGTGATCTTTTGCTTTTTCTTGCAGTACTTGAATAATTAAATCGCATATTATTTGGATGGAAAGTATGGGATATAAATATTTCTTTAGAATAAAAACCTTTGAATAATTAATTAAACTACACTGCCAAAAGTTACGGAAGGCATAATACCACTTGGAGGATAGGCTCTAATTCTTACCCACTGTAATGTGAGATAGTTGACATTGCAACAATAAGAACCAAATGAGGCGTATACCTTAGAGGGTAAAGATATGGACGAGTTCGTTGAATGTTGAAGCACAGAGTAATTTTGATACTCGTATTCATTACCAGTAGCGGCCCATGCTAGTCCTATTACGCCAGTAGTTGCCACTTCTGGCGCTATGGCAGTCATTCCACCATTCATATTGCCCCTTGAAAAAGCCCAATAGGTTACGTCATACCCTAGAGAATATTCTGCAGGTCCGATCTGCTCGGCTAAACCTACTGCTGGTACAGAGGCTGAACTAGGCTTGGCTATAACGTCAGCTTCTGTAACAACTGGTGCCGTGAAAGATCGTATAGATACTAGACCCCCCCATCGTGTAGCACCAGTGGACATGTTTATATTATTATCTTGAGTTATGGTATAACCAGACGGTAATTGTTCACTCCACTCAGTTGTGTTTAAAGTAGTACCTGCAAAGTTATCATACAATTCAAATACGTTAGCGCCATCATCGTACTCTGCGTAATTTGAACAGCTTGATGTTGGGGTTGAACCGCATGGTATCTGCGGAGCTTCACCGTCGTTTACTGTATTGAATAAACTTGTAGAGGTTGGAGCAAAACCTACATATATGGTCTGTGATGAGCCTCCAGATATTGCTGCTATCTTTAGCCACCAAAGTCCATTTGTTGATGTGTAATTTTCCAGCCATGATGGTATTATAGTTCCATTATAATAGAAGAACTCTACATTTTGACCGAAATTGCCTGTTGCTATTGAAGAAAAGCCTGGATCTGAGGATGTGAAATTAATCATCTGCTGGAATGGACTTGGAGTTGCTGAACTTTGGCTGTTAGTTATGGTTATTGGTTCATAGCTTGTTAAAGTTGATGGTTTTCCAGTTATAGAGGTTCCTGCCACTGTTCCTGTTGTATTAACTGTTTGCAAGCCTATTGTAGGAACATCATAGCTGTACTCTATCTTTGCTGACAATGAATAATGAGTATTTGCTGAATTACAGGCAACATTTGGTATTAGTATTGTAGCTGACTGACCGCTTTTCAATGTTACTGGATTTGTCAATGTATAACTGGCTGTTGTTGTATTAGCTCCTGTTGCTGATGTTAAGTATACTTTATTGATTGTCAGTGAATTTGCATTGTTCGGTATTGGACCTGCCAATACTGCTATTTTGTATCCTATGTTATTGCATAAGCTTGATGATACTGTGAATGGTGAAAATCCAGAGCTTGTAAAAGTTATGCTTGATGATGGATTGAAGATACCCATACTGTATAGGATTACTGCAACTATTACTATGATTAGGATAGCCCAGCCATAAGTCATCATATACTCTAAGGCTGACTGAGAACGCTTGCTTGTTAAAAGAGTTAAATCCTTTTTGTTTAAGGCTTTAAATGACATATTATTTGATGGAAAGTAAAGAATATAAATATTTCTTTAAAATGAGAAAACTTCAAATTGTCAATATTAAAATTTGAAATATCCAATTTAATCCCGCAGGAATTTTAATAGTTGTGGATAT
>JAJZWN010000120.1 GCA_021846695.1 Thermoplasmata archaeon | reverse complement strand
ATATGCAGCCTAGGAAAAATAAATTTTTCTTTAAATCATGAATTTTGGCAAATCAAAAATATGTTCAAAAACATTAACATTATAAATATAGTTTATATATACACTCTATGGATGTAATAGACCCTGACGCGAGGATAGCCGACCTGCTGGGATTGCTTTATGTGCTTAACAATATATTTGAAGGAAAAACTGACCTATATCAGCTGGAAAAGGAAATGGAGGTTGACCTGGACGATTTAATGCCAATAGTTTATACTGCAGCCAATCTTGGCCTGGTGAATGCAGAATCAGGGGATATATCAATGGCGGAGAAGGGAATAGAATACATAAAATCTGGGATGAATCAAAGAAAGCAGATTATAAGGGAGTCACTAAAGAATATTGAACCATTTAAAACTGCCCTTGCTATGAGATCATTTAACCTCGAGGATATAATAGACAAACTAAAGGAAAATAATGTACCAACATTCAACAATCCTGATGGAAGCCATGACCTTGAAGTAATACTTATTGAGTGGGGAATTTATTCACGGTTGCTGAAAAAAACAGATGAAGGTTTTGAGGTAATTTCATAGGTAGTCAGGAATAATTCTGGCAACCATCTTGACAATGTTTCTTGCCCCCTCTGAAATCTCAAAATCTGTGGCCGACCCGTGTATCATCCCTATTCCTCTTATTCCAACGGCTTTTACTCCCGCCTGCCTGAGTTTTTTAACATATGTTTCCTCCGGGTCTCTTAAGGGGTCATATTCATTTGTTATAATTATGGCCGGTGGAAGATTAGAGAAATCATCTGCTATAAGTGGTGAAAAATAAGGATTTATAAGGTCTTCCATATCTCTTGAATACATACTCCCAAAAAACTGTATCATTTTCCCTGTAATGACATAATTATCTGAATATTCCATAAATGACCTGGAAAAATTATCCGGTGCAAGGCTGGGATAGAAAAGTATCTGCATGGCAGGCATTTCACTTCCTTCATCCCGGCATTTAAGGCAGAGTGCAGCTGAAAGATTTGCCCCGGCACTGTCACCACCAACACCTATAGGGCCTTCTATACCGAATTCCCTTCTCTTCCGGGATATATACTGAAATGAATCATAGGCATCATTGAAGGCATCAGGAAACTTATGTTCGGGAGCCAGCCTGTATTCAACAGATATAATTTTTACCTTAGATTCTTTGGCAAGGAAACGGCAGTAATTGTCATGTGTCTCAATATTCCCGAAAAGAAAGCCACCGCCATGGTAATATACAATGGCCGATTTTGAGTTTGCATCATCATACATTCTTGCATTTAATGCCCGTCCATCCAGCTTAATTTTATAATCTTTAATTTCTTCAATTTTTATTTTTTCTCCCTGGGAACTGAGTGAGCTCTCATTCAGGAAATTTCTGAGCATAGCAGGTTCAATTGCAGTCATATCGCCTGCATTTGTTGATAATTCAATCAGGGTCTTAAAATCAGGGTCTACCATTGGGCTTTTAATTCATAATAGTATTTTAACGTATTGCACATTCTGGGACAGGCATAAAATTCCTATGGTGAATGAAAATAAATATATGCTTTTCAGCATTATATGCCCATGACTGATACAGTACCCGGAAAAAGAACAGGGCATCCATATTATATGTATGATATGATACGGGAAACACCGGAATCGCTGGATATAACAAAAAAAGTAATGGAAAATATAGATTATTCATTCCTCTCAGGAGATTCTTTATTATTCACGGGAAACGGCACTGCATACCATGCAGCCCAGATTGGTTCTGGATTCCTTTACAAAACTAATGCTAAATATGCTTTTGTACAATCCTTTGAACTTCTGAACTATTATGTTCCGGTGCATGGTACCGTAGTAGGAATTTCAAACAGTGGCAAGACAAAATCAACAATAGACTCGCTGGTGTACCAGAAGAAATTTGCATACATAGTTGGTATTACACATTACCACAATACACCTATGGATCGCATATCCGATAAAAGCATAGTTATTGATGCGGATGATAAGTCCCTTTGCAATACAAAATCCTTTTTTGACAACGCTATTGCGGCAATGTACATTGGTTCAAATTATGTTAATCTGAACATTGATATTAATAAAATCATAGCAGGCCTGAAGAGCCTTGTGGTGTCAATGGACGAAAAGATGAAGAAAATCGCCCATGACATTTCATACGTTAACAGAATATTTGTGTTGGGAGCTGGACCAGAGGAGCCTGTTGCAAGGGAAGCTGCACAGAAGATCAAGGAAGCAACGCACATACATGCTGAGGGAATTGAACTGGAGGAGTTCATACATGGATGCACATCACTCATAGATGAAAAATCCCTTGTAATCATAATAAACAGTAATACTGTGAGCTCCAGAACCCATGATATAGTAAAGGCATGCCGGGTGGTTGGAACAAAGACAGTCACAATTAATGGAGATGGCGATTACAGCATCGATGTTACAGATATTGGAGATGAATACTTAAACGCCATATTAAACGTGGTTCCACTTTACTATCTGGCATATTATATGGCAGTGGAACAAAATGTGAATCCGGATTTACTCAGGTTCGATGAGGAAAAATACAGGAAATTTGATGATATAGTATTTCCTCCTGGAGCTCATTGATCCACAGATAAGTATTATTTATTTTCTTAGATCTGAGATTTTGGCTCATGTTTTGTAACCGTGGAGGATGTTGGCCTGAATTTAAAAATTGTTCGTGGTGGTTATTATAGCACAACGTGTTCAGATTATCCTGGAAATCACATTTTGAGATCCAGTTTAACTGACCTCCTAAAATAAGGATACGGAGCAGGTAGAGAAGACCCTGTTCAAAATAAAGAATGGAAAATTGATGAAAAGATTAATAAATTGGGGAAACAGAAATGAGAAATGTTAGTTTACTGTTTTCTCTTATTTTTACAAAAAAGAAATTAGTTGGTGTCCTGTCTCATCAGATCATTCAGTTTTGAACCCCTGTCATATCGTATGAGCAGTAAACCAACTATTATAATATATAACCATCCGACTAGTGAAAACGCCCTTCCGAACGAGTACTGGAGAAATTCCACATGCCCTACCAGAGGTGAAAATGATATTGGTGGCAACGCGGTTATTCCTGAAATAAAGTAAACTGAAATATTGAACAGGGTGAAAATTACACTGGGAATATACCATATTTTTAATCCTAAAAGGA
>JAJZWN010000119.1 GCA_021846695.1 Thermoplasmata archaeon | reverse complement strand
GATTAATACCCTACAGATTCAATGGATTGCCGTTTATTCCAATTACCTATGGATTCCCATCCGCTACAGCCTATAATTTTACCTACATCACAGGTATAATATTCCTCCTGTTTGCAGTGCTGCTAACTACCCTTATAGTGGAGAAAAAAGGTGATAATAATGAAAATATATAAAAAATTAATAACTGGATTTATAGTTTTATCTATGGTAATGCTTGCTATCGGCGCATCTGGATTAATGTCTTCAGGTGATGCAATACACAATAAAACTGCACCGGCAACGGTTGCAAACAATGAGCTTACAGTGACTTCTGTATCATGGTTTGCTCCTAATTCAACTGAATTGCCATCACCTGGAAGCAATGGCATACCACTTTATGTCACATTTGAATCCTACACAAATATTGAAAATGCTAATGTGTCCATGAATCTGTCCGCCTATAAATCACCATTTACATATGCTTACATAAACGGCCCGGACAAAAACGTGCGCACATACAATCGGATTCCTGAAATTCAGGCAGGGCACTCATATACAATAATGCAGCTGGTTAATATAAGTAAAAACGCCAGTGGATCTTTCTATGATGAAAACATAAGCTATGATAATACCACAATGTCAGGGAACACAGTGTTCACAATTCCTGTTGGGAAACCGGATGTAAGCGTGATATCGTATACTACAAACCCGCCGGTAATCTATCAGAACGAGAAATTCATTAAATTAACAATTTATACAGAAAATACAGGTACATCTGCGATGAAGAATGTGAATTTCAATATAACGTCCATGGATTACAAGGTTGTATCACCGGGAAATTATTCAATTGCATACTATCCTGCCGGAACGTTGATGAATTTCACATTTTATATAAATGCTAAAAATGTTACGGGGACAATTCCTGTATATTTCCATATTAACAATGTAGTTTATACTATCAATACATATATACATGGAAGTGAAGAGAAAAGTTTAACAGTGGCTGTGGAAAATAAGAACCTGGTTTCCGATACAAAAAAACAACTTCTGACATTTTATCTGAACAATACGGGGAATAAGGTATATAGAGACCTTGAGATACATATGCTTTCGCCCGGTGTTTTATCCATACACGTATCATCATCAAATCCACTTGGAGCACTTACTGCAAATAATGTAACATTTGCACAGCTCCAACCAGGGCAGAGCATTAAGGTAACCTACATAATAGATACTTCTACCTCCGCTGCCGGAACTTACCCTGTGCAGTTGCTTGTAGAATATCATTTCAATAATACTGCAGAAACGTTCAATAAAGTGTACACTTACAACCAGAAAATTGTTCCTACAACAACACAGCAAATAAGCAACACATTAACGGAACCACTATATGCAGGCATGGCAGCACTGATAATCATCATTCTTGGTGCAATAGGGGCAGCGGTGCTGCACACAAGAAAGAAAAACAGGAAATCAAAAAATGCTGGCAGTGAAAAAGCTAAAGAGAAAAATAATAATGGTTCCGGGAAGAAACCATAAATATTTAAATATCCTGGAAATTGGTTTATATGAACGATTATTCCCTTAGAATACTTTACATCCTGAACCTTGAAGATATGACAGGGTACGGCCTTTCCAGAAAACTCTATAATTCTGCAACGGGAAAAAATATCTCAAACGGAGCACTGATTCCTGTCTTAAACAGGTTGTTATCGGATAATTTCATAGATTTTTCTGTTAGAAATGGGAAGAAATATTATCATTTAACAGAAAAAGGGAAAAAATTTGTGGGAAATGTTCTAGACCTCAATGAGGAAGTGCGGGACCAGGCAATTTTTGATGCCATTGACCGTGAATTTCCATATATAAATGTGTTTACAGATGTTGAGGATTACACATTATTAAAAAATATTATAAAGGATATAGGGCATCCAATAATAGAGATAATCCGCCAGGCATTCTACCTGGGAAAGAAGAACGATCAGGAAGGAATAGAGCTAATAAAAACTATGATGGATGAATTGCTTGAACGTGCCAAAGAAAGAAATTTACGCAACAATAAATAATATGGTGTTTCTTGCTATCTGGAAGTCTTAGGCGATATAAATGTAAACAGATATAGTTGGGTTCCATAACATTCTGTTTAAAGGCAGGATAAAGTACATAACAACTACAGAGAAATAAATTTAGTTAGACCTCCATCGATTTCGCTGCTTAACTTAATCACCAGTGAAAAATTGCGGGTGCAGGCACCTATTAACAATTATTAAATATAATTTCAATATGGCAATCCATATGGACGAATACAGGACAACGAAGATATGCCCACAATGCGGATCACTGAGAATTAACTGGATTGCAGGGGGCATCGCAGGGCCAGTATACAAATGCGAGGAATGCAATTATGTTGGTGTTTTCGTACTTGAAGTCAAGCTTAAAGACCTGGAAAAATTCCAGAAAGAAATAAGGGAAGGAAAGAAGTAGGGGAATATATGATTTTGCTTCTTGATGGAACTTCTGACTCAAGGAAACTGGGTTCAGAACTTGTATCTGATGGCTATTCGATAATAGCCACTGCAACCACAGAGGAAGGTGCAGAAAAGTTAAAAAAGGAAAATATTCAGGCAATTCAAGGAAAACTTGATTATGAAACCATTATTTCAAAATGCAGGGAACTTTATATAAATGCCATAATAGATGGGTCACACCCATATGCAGATGCAATGCATGAAAATGCAATAAATGCATCCATAAAACTTGGAATTCCACTTATCAGATTTGAAAGGGAAATGGTGAAAATAAAAAGTAACAGGATCATATACGCAGATAATTATGAAAAAGCTGTGGCTCTCGCCGGAAAAATAGGCAAAAATATTTTTGTGACCACCGGGGTAAGAAATATAGCAAATTATAAGGTGCTTCTTGAGAGCCATAATGTCTATTTCCGCGTTCTTCCTGACCCGGATGGAATAAAAGCATTAATTGATATGGGTGTAAGAAGAGCCAGTATTGTTGCAATGGAGGGAAACTTTACAGAAAGCCTGGACAGGGCAATAATGGAATATTATGAAATTGACACAGTTATTACAAAGGATAGTGGCTTCAATGCTGAACCTAAAATTCTGGCAGCCCTTTCCCTTGGAATTAATATAATAATTATTTCCAGGAAAAACTATAGCTGGGAGAATACAGGGCATACAACATTAGAAATAACAAAGATTTTAAATCATTATGGAATAAAAT
>JAJZWN010000118.1 GCA_021846695.1 Thermoplasmata archaeon | reverse complement strand
ACAAGCCCCTTCCGTCAGGGAGGGGTAGTTGACTTTATAACCTCTGAGGAAGTTTGTAAGTTATTTAACGATAAATAACTATCACATCAATATAACAATATTGTTATGCATAAATGATATAAATATTTATTTATTATTTGTTAGAGTTTAGCCGTTCGCCTGAATCCAAAGCTAAGGCATTTATGAATATATGAAAGAACCTTGAGGATTTTAATAGAAAAATAGATGGACTGCCAGAAAGCTAAAAAAGGGAATTATATGATCATATTTCAATTCAAATAAATTCTCAAAGGTTCTAAAAAAATGAATATATTTGTGGGTATTGATATACGATATAATATCAGTCAAGGAATATGAATGTATCCGAACCCAAAAATGCATCACTGACTTATGATATGTAATGCTTGAGGTAATGGCAAGATCTGATATTATTGCAATAGGTCTTGACATTCCCTTGGTTATATGCATGAGATTACACAATCTAAGCATCCTCTTGTTTATGATTTGCAGGAATTGTTCATGTATGTTGTGGATTATTCAGTAATAGAATTACTGGAAACAGGATTGAAAAAACAGACTTCATAACCACTGAGAATTATCATATCCGGCTTAGACAAGAGACCTCTAAGAAATTGATAGAGAAAATTTAAGGGAATTTTAACAAGTGTTATGAATTTCACAATAGGACGAATCCGCTTGAGAACATTATGTGTGAAAATGTTAGGGACTTGAGTAAACACATAATGAAAATGAAAAAAACTAACAGGAGAACGCAAAAACAGTGAAATTGAGGACAGCGAACGAAATATACACTTTGCGATCATTTACAACAGAGTCGGTCATTGCAATGAAAAAGGAGATTTTTAGTACTTCTATGTTTTCCGCAATACGTTATGGTGAGTAGGAAGGCAAGGTAGGTTCTTATGTTGTATACACTAAAAAACCAGTAATTTTTTGCCTCAAGTTCAATGGAATTAGTGTTAAGCTAAATATCAATATCCAGGATGAAAACTATAATTTAATGTCAGAAAACGAGAGAGAGTCCCAAGTAAAGAGGAATTCCATTGGTGATAAAATATACATGTTTACAAAAAGCCAACTTGGATTCAGGAAAGAACATCTCTTATGAAACTCACAACATGAGTTAGTGACCTGATGTCGTCCTCGTTGTATTCCTGAAGTTTAGTTAATAGTTCTTGATCCCGACTTATTAGATATTCTCTATAAAGGCCTGGCATCATATATCCCGCAAGATCCGGATGCTTGAAGTTATACCCCATCCAAGCAGCCATATCCTTCAGGTTATTGCTCACCGGAATCTCAATCGTGTCCCTTACCACACTTAAGACATCTACAAAGTTTGGTTTCGGAGAATTATTCCAGAGTCTGTATTTTTTAAGTTTTTGTCCAATAAATTCTTCGTCGAAATGGTGCCCAGAAAATGTCACAATGTCACCTTTTACATTTGACACCTGTTTCATGTACTGTTTCAAAATGTCTTTTTCCTCATCTGATTCGTGGGCAAAAAGAAGGATCAATTTATTACTCTTCTTGAACAGCATACCGATAAGCCATATTTGTGAATCGTATGAAAGACCAGTTGTCTCAATGTCAAGATATACTTCGTCATTAAAGTCAAACTGTGACTTTGCCTCTTCTATCATCACTCCCTTTCTTAGTTCGATATTGTGTTCTAGATAGTTTTTCGCTATAGAAGAGAGTTTGTCTAGACCGATCCCTTTAACCATTTCTTTTTTTCTGTCAATATCAATTATTTGAGCTAAATCCTCGACATTCTTTATTCCCCTCTCATTTAGTGCCTTAGAACGAAAGTGTCCTACTTTCCTAAGTTTTTGAAGCGGGTCTACTACAACTTCAGTAGGATGATCTACCATCCTAATGAACTCAAGGAAATCATCTCTACTAAGAATTATGTTATTTGTCGGTATCATGTATTCGACCCCAAATCTTGAGAAGAATATACCTATCTCATGAACTGTAGGAAACTCCGATACTCTATTTAGTGAAATCTGGAGCGGGTTTTCGTTATTCATCTGCATTAGCATATAGTAACCTACAACCTGGGCAAGCTCATAGTTGCCTATATTTGGATGTGTAGACGTTTTGAGGTCAATCAGGGAGAAGGATGTAATTATATCTGCATCTGCACCCCCCACAAGTTCTGAGTAATATCCAAAAGTTGGATTCAATGCAATAATGCTGCTTTGTGAAAACCTCCTCGAATCAAGAAAGTTCTTGGACTTAGACAACATTAAAACTACGTCATCGACGTCCTGTTTCTGCGGAGCTGGCATAAGTCCATTTTTTGGGACAGAGCCAGAAGGAAACTTTAATTCCCTATAAACTACGTCAAGATGGCTTAGTCGGAAACACATTTCAACTAATTTCCGCAAGTTACTATTGTTTGGACTTAAGTAATACTGTTTTCGTACTGATTTTGCTGACTCTATAGTATTAATCGCTGGATCTTTCCACTTTTTCATGTTTGCATCCGGATTTGCAATTATCTGCAACGCTCCCAGTTTAGAGACCCATTGTTTCTCACTTGCATGAGGATATTTTCTCAAGAGCTCGAACCTAAAGGCATAATCAAAGGCAGTTCCAATTTGCGAGTAATTGGAAGTTTTCGGAAAGACTCCACCGACGAATTTCGGTTTTGTTGGGATATCACTAATGCGAGATACTAAAAAATCACCGATTTCAGGTCGCATTTTAATTAAGTTGGTAAGACTCATACCTTTCCCTTCTATCTAGTAAAAATATATTTTCTAGATGCATATTAATTTTACGTTGACAATGTTACCTATGAATCGAAGAAGTGTTATGGTGTTGTCAGGAATCAACTAAAGAGTAAAATGGACGATACCCTCCGTTTTGTTATTGACCGATCTGTCGAACCTACCAATAACAGGGTAGAGAGGGCAATAAGATCCATAGTCACATACAGGAATGTATTCATCGGATCGCGATCAGAGGGGGTAACTATTCGCCAGTTGTATATCTACCTCTGTATATTGATTCGGGATACAACTATAATGTCGCAATTATGGGAATGGGAGGGTCAAGTAATGCACAGTATCCCTAATTAAATAATCGACTCCCTGTCTATCCACAAAAAAGTAGGACTTACTTTTGGGTATAAATGGGGCTGACCGGATTTGAACCGGTGACCTCCCGGTTATCAGCCGGGTGCTCCAACCAAGCTAAGCTACAGCCCCGTGAGACCCTTATT
>JAJZWN010000117.1 GCA_021846695.1 Thermoplasmata archaeon | reverse complement strand
TTTCCAGCTTTGAGGAGTGGGAATTAATTCATAATTTGAATATAGTTATACTTATAGCACCTATTCTTGCGATGGTGGTAGCCGTAATGATTATCTCCTTTACCACCGGCCAGGGAGGCAGCAATGTCAGAATCAGGGACAATGTGCCATCGGGGGTAAGTAAACAGCCGGTGAGGGATACATCTGATGATGATAAATACTGGAAAGGCGGGGTTATATATGTAAATAGAGATGATGGCAGAATTCTTGTACCCAAAAGGTTCGGGGTGGGATTCACATTCAACATGGGGCATCCGGTAGGAATAGCCATACTGGCAGTAATAATAGCGATTCCGGTAATTATACTAATTTTCGTTTTTGTTGTGCACTGAAAACAAAATTAGTAATTTAATTTTTTATTCCTATAAGGCAATTAGCAGTGCACCGGCAACAGATAGGAGTACGCCGATGTACTGTTTAGAGCTTAATTTCTCCTTGAACAGGAATTTTCCTGAAAGTGCAAGGGTAGCGGGAAGCATTGCAACCAGAGCACCTGCAAGTACAAGCGCCCCCTGGGATATGGATAAAGCGTAGAAGACGTTTCCAGATCCATCCAGTATTCCGGCGACAACCGCGAGCATCAGTGTAAAGGATAATTTCGCTTTATAATTCGGGGTGGTTACAGATGTTATATGCCTCTGCCTCATGCGCCTGTACATGAAAAGCGTCTCAAAGGCGATGAAAGTCATTATAAATCCTGATGTCCTTGCTATGAGCAATGGCATTACAGATGAGTGCAGTGATAATATGGCAAAGGAGAGGGGCATGTAATATATCCCCCATATTATATTGGCAAGTGCTGCAAGCATCAGGTATCTGTTGATTTTAAATCCATTCTTGATGGTAACCATCATAGAGCCTATCAGTATCAGTATAACTGCAGGGAGTATCAGGGATGATACTGTTTCCTTGAGAACTAAAAGGCTGAATGATATCACAATTATCTGCTGCATATTGATGGTTACGCCGGCACTGCCCAGGTTTTCTCCCTTAAGGGATTTATAAAAGAGTATATATCCCAGGCTGAGAAATACTCCTGAGGTTACACCAAGAAATAATGTTGTCTCTGCAATATCCAGATGTGGCGTCATGAATATTGATAGGGTCATCGGCACTATTCCGGCACCTATTACAACTAATGCAATATTATCACTTTCCATTTTTCCTGTTAGGCTTTTTATTAGAGTATTGGACGCAGTCCAGATGATCAGTACAAAGGCCGGTATGAGTATTTCCAGCATATATGTCTGCCGGATTAGTACTGTTAGGGATATATAGATATCCAGAAAATGCAATGTTTAACTATTCCAGACCACGTATTTTACAGGTTATCTGTTACTATGTTTAACCACAAGCTGTTATTAAAAAAATAAAAATTTACATTTTTGTATTTAAATGCATGTATTCATAATTATCGGATATTTTCCAGAATTCCCCTATATGATATCTGCAAATCATTTAAAATACTGGTTGTCTTTAAATAAAATAGAAATATTAATAAATAAGTATTATTAATGCATGATTAGTGTGATATCAATCAATAATTCCCAGCCTTATTTTCTCTCTCAGTTTTGTTGTATTCCTGTCGCTTAAAATTTCTTTGCATGCAGTTTGTGCCTCATCCTTATTGCCGGTTTTTTGAAGAAAGTACGCCCTGTAAAGTGGTGAAACTAGACGGTAAAATAGTATTCTTTTCAATGATCTCCGGGAGAAATCGCTAGTGAAATTTTGCAGTATACAGGGCAGATATTTAAGTGAAAAGCCATCAATAATGGCTGCAATATCCAGTGCCCGATCGCCGTAGGATGCATCAGACCAGTCTATAATTCCATTAATTCTGCTATGTTTTCTATTCAGGATGACATTACCGCGAGATAAATCCCCATGTATTAAAGATATGTCACTATCAATGAGATCTGACATTGCTGTATCCAGCAGACAAAAAATTTCATTGAAATATTCTGTACCTGTGTATTCTTCCAGCGCTGCCTGAAATGAACTGATCAATGATTTCTCATATTTTATCCAGCTATTGGCATTATATAAAGGCAGCAAAGTATCTTTAAGGGAATTGCTTTTGAATGTTCTCATGTAATTCAGCAGTGCTGTAAAATCATTGAGTACATTCCTGCCAAGGGACTTTGCATTTTCTACCGTATCACCTTTAATAATTTTATATCCGACGAAAAATGGATATTTCATGTGTATAAATTTATATTCAGGCAATTTAACAGGAGGCTGTTTCAGTATGGATAATAGCTTTAGTTCCATGGCCAGTTTTTTAACTGCACTATTAGTCCGTGGAAACCTGAAAACTAACTCATCGTTGACAATGATTATTTGATTCATCCAGCCTGTATCGACCCTGTGATATGCTTTTATGATAATATCAGGAAAGTTTTTTGATATCTCAGAGAGGAAATTCAAGGTGTCTTGCACAGTTCCTGTAATATAACTTTAAATAAATTTTTATGCAACTGGCATGAGAATTATTTTGCATGATACATATCGACAAAACACATATATAAGCCATGCAATTATCTTTATAATGAATTATCTTTATTATAACGACACACGGTCATTTATAGAAGATTATGAAAATCTGGATTTCTCGGAATTGCTATCAAGGAATTACCGTGAATTATACAGATCAGAACCCGGCCTTTTTATTCGCAATTCCTGGACCGGTTCCATTGGTTATCTATATAAAATCATAAATGAGCTGGATAAAAAAGGAATAGTCCTGGAATACATCATTCCTGCCGGTGGTGAAAGGGCAGATGCCATCCTTATTGGCAAATCGACAGATCCGAACCTGACTATAATTGAAATGAAGGGATGGAAGGCAATGGAAACGACAGGAAATGATTATTTTGTGAATGCCGATGGGAAGAAGGAGGTGAATCCTTTATACCAGGTCATGAATTACGAAGGAAAAATCAGATACGGCGTTGAAAATGCTGATAATTTTTCTATTGATTCAATTGTAATCCTGTATAATATTAATAATCAGAACAGGTACTCTGAAAAGGTGTACTTCAGAAACAATGAAAGATGCCTCATTGATAAACTGAGAAAAAATCTTAATCCGGGATTTAATGAGAAATCAGCCTCCATGTTTTTGAATGGTAAATATGTACAGAATAAAAACCTTTTTGATGCAGTTAAATTATATTTTAGCGATATAAAAAACGGTGCAATGAAAGCACTTGCTACAGAAGGCTACGGCCTTTATAATGAACAGTTAATCCC
>JAJZWN010000116.1 GCA_021846695.1 Thermoplasmata archaeon | reverse complement strand
AGTTTCATAAATTCCTCGTTTTCCTTAGAAATCCTGTTATCTATCTTTTTTGTATACTTTACTATGTCCAATATAATCAGAATTAAAAACAGTGAAAATACCACTGTACCACCAAGAATTACAGAAGCGAAATCCCCGGTGTAAGTGCTAATAGAACCGGAAGAGGTCAACCCTACAAGGAGGTACATGAGAACTGCAATGGATAACCCATAAATGAGCACCACGTGTGTAAGTAACTGGAAAGATTGTTTTATTCTTGAATAATTCAGGTCTGGCTCAAAAGAATCCTTCATTGTACGATAGAGCTGATTCACATCTCTCATTGCATTAAGTGATGTGGAAGTTATGGTTGATATGTTCTCAAATTTTTTATTCGCTATATTTTCGCTTAAAATCTGTGCAGTATCACTTGCATTGCTGTTAGAGAAAAATCTCAAAAGTTCCGAAGTGAATGAAATTCTCAGAATCTCACCAAGATTGTCTACTTTGTCCTTCATCTGCTCAAAGTAATTTGTAAGTCCTCTTTTCGTTATGAAGTATGCCACAAAGGACATAAACAGAACGAAAGTCGGTATCAGATACAGCATTATAATCAATCTAATCATACTTATAGGTATATGTATTTCATAAGTGTTAAATAAAGTTTTGAATTTACCTTCTAAATCTAGCAATCGTCGAATACTTATACAACGATTGTTGGTCCAAATAATTATGTACCTGAAAAGTAAAAAATTAGAACCAAACGTTTCGGTTGATTGTGAATGGAAAACGCCTGGAGGAATATATAATTCACATATTCAGTACCGATTTGATTTTATCATCATTTACTCAGACATGTCAGAGTGGTATCCAACGGGCTAACTCTGGAGGATTATACTTCTCACATTTAGACTTTCCTTCGCATTTGAAAGTGTCAATTCACCGTTCCATTTTCAGTGAACTCCAAAGGCACGATCAGGGAAGACCATTGAACTATATTTTCACCACAAAAAAAGGGGTTTTAAATTTTGAATTTAATGAGAAGTTCAGAAAAAAGGAGAACCGCAAAAATTCCATATGTACATATAGATCCGTATAGAAAAATTGCAAGCTTCTTTTCACGGCTTTTCATATTCAGCATTGCGTAAATGAGGAACAACATGGCAATAGCATAAAAGTAGATCACAACTATTTTCACCAGTAAAGAGAGAGTTGAAAACCAGCTGAATGATGGGAAATAGGTCACAACAAAAAAGATAATGAGTGCAGCAGCCTCCCCTATTACGAGTCCTTTCAATCCTCTGCTCTTAAAGATGCTGTAAAGTGCAACAAAAGTTATTGCGAAGAGAGCAGCAACTACGATAAGTATAATGGAATCAATGAAATTTGATTTCACCGGTATGAATATCTTGACCAGGGTAAGGGGAGTAAATGCGAGAAATATGGCGGTCCACAGTGAGATGGATGCTGTCTGTATTCCCATGAAGATTGTGTTCTGTTCCTTTTCAAGATACTTTGGGTCGAAAGGTGTTTTTTGTGCTCCGTAATGATTTTTCTGCTGGGAGATCATTTCCATTTCTTTATCTTCAACGGTTGGCTTGACTCTATTTTGGAGAATGAATTCCGGTGGAGAGAGATTCTTCCTGTCCATCTCGTAAATGAAATAAACAGCCACCACTGTGGCTATTATCATCTGTGGAATGAACTGAAGAAGTGCTTTGAAATCAAACATTTAAATGCACCAATTAGACCAAGAACAGTATATTAAGATTTCTAGAATCATTTACCCGTCCCTTTACGTTTTTTGTCCGTTATCTTCCTGTAGACCTTTCTATAAGGAGCGAGAGCAAGCGCAACCATAATTACAATTGAGACAAACAGGTATTCATATGCATGATTGGGGACCTCGTTGGAATAAGGCCAGTCGCCATAAAGTTTCATTATGTTCAGTTTTATTAGCCCAAACCACGGTATCTGCCCCTGTGCAACTCCAACAACTTTCGCGGGTGTCACAGGTGGAATTCCAAGGAAGAACTGATCAGCCGCCTC
The DNA here is from genome assembly GCA_021846695.1 of Thermoplasmata archaeon. The sequence goes on along the minus strand of JAJZWN010000116.1, from coordinate 1,330 downwards.
ATATGCATTGAGGGATGAGTTATATACTCCACGAAAGGCGAGATTGAAATCACCAACCGTTATAAAACCACTTTCATTTTGAAATCCATTGATTGTGACCAGAAGGTTTCTGTGGGAAAATCCAACATCCTTAATCAGAACATATGACTGCGTCACAGTTATCCAGCTCTGGTTTGTATAACCGAGGACGACGGGTTTTGACTTCTCCCAGGTAAGGTAAAAAATGGCCCTGTGTATGATAATTTTCCCAGGACTGTGATAAAGTATCACATTTCCATATTCACCATAAGTGGAATATCCAGTCTCTCTTCCCACCACATACGTAATAACATCTTTTACTGGGTTAGGAGCACGCTTTACTAAAACGATGTCGCCGGCATTTATAGTCCCCCAGGTCCAGTTTGCAGAATGTTCCATGCTTTCTGAAGCGACCACGTATATGGGAGGTATTTCCTGTGTGTAAGCAATGGTTCCTCCAATAAGAATTGCAAGAATTATAACTATTATGAGATCCCTCTTTGCCCTATTGTTCATTTTATTCCACCGGATAATAATTAATCATCATTTCGACTGTATTAAAAAAACTTAATAAAAATTTTCGCATTATTCCACTCGATATATATTCCGAATCTATACTGGAAATTCGCGTGTGTTTATAGGAAGTCAGTGAGGTACAATATGAAAAATCTTGTTTCAAATAGAGTTTACTTGTTCCAATAACAATTGTTATGGAACTGTTACACCATATTTCCCCGAGTCATGTCAGGTACCAGACGATGTTAACCGGAATATAAAATAGATATGGTCCCCGAAAATCAGTTGCTTTTTATTCAGTATGAAGGTATTTGCTGAGGCGAACAAGTTCACTGAGTGTTTTTAAGCCCTCTCCTGTAATTGTATAACGTTTTTGTTTGAACTCATTCTCTAGCATCTGGATCAGACCTCTGTCTTTCATTTCTTCTATGAATGATAAAGCAGCCCTGTAGTTCAGATTACATTTGTAGATAATCTTTGTTATGCCAGCTCCTTCCTCCTGCCTTGTAAGGGATAATATGTCTATCATGATCTTACTTCTATCTCTTCTATGATTCTTTGGGTTCTCCCTCTTTTTTATCCTCAGGTTGTTATATTCCTTTTTAAGATCCATATCTTCGATAACTATCATTTCCTTTCCATCATACATTATTGCCTTAACCCTTTCAATATGTAAAATGCCGGTAAGGCTTTTTTCTCTCTTCGTAAATTCTTTCCCGGAAATAGCGAAATACCTTGAAGCACCCACATTTTTGGATTGAATGGAAAGGAGTGATATTTCCTCAAGTCTCTCCCC
>JAJZWN010000115.1 GCA_021846695.1 Thermoplasmata archaeon | reverse complement strand
TTGATTTTCGGTCGCAAAGAATTAAATTCAATTTGTCATTGCCCTTGTAAGCTCCGGTGGTGTAGTCCGGCCAAGCATAAGGGACTCTCAATTCCTCGACTCGGGTCCAAATCCCGACCGGAGCACTAAATCAAAATAAGGTGAATTTCACATTACCAATTATGTGCGACCTGGTTCTAGTTAAAATCCATAAGTTGTAATTCTAATTTGGAATGTAACACTATAACCTTAATTTCTACTAATTAACTATGCCATCTCACAAAAGTTTTCCTAGAACTTAATAGAGTCTGGGTATGAAATTACCTCGCTAGCTATGTTTGAAAAAATTGTTGTATCTATGTGCATTCTAAAGAGGAAGATGCATTCCCAGGGCGAAAGTTGTGGTCGCCGCGAACATAAGATACATAAGCCAAGTACCCGTGATTAGATGGAAAGCTCCTTTTGTTCTGACCCACGTCCTTGATTTAAGGAAACTGGCCGGGATATCACTTATGTATACCAGAGCGAGCAGCACGAAAAGTATGGCAACAGAATCATCCCCGCCCTTGAAGAACACAAATGCTCCGGTAATGCTGATCCAGAGAAATGCAACTGCCATATAGCCATCAACTGTTGGATCTCCTGACACATACTTGTTAAGCCCGAGCGCAAACCAATGAACCCCATACGCTGTAAAGGCAAGAGCGGCCATGTAGAGTATAGGTGATCCCTCGAATGCATTGAATATAGTCAGTCCCAGGAACAAATAAGTTCCTGTAACAAACTGCATAAATCCTGGCATCCAGATACCCCATTGTCCAAGTACTTTGTTCACCTTTTCAGAAGCTTGGGGGATTCCAAAAAATTCATGACCTCCCCAGACATAGTATCCTGTTCCCAAGCCCATAAATCCAACTGCAAGAGGTGGTAAAGCTGAAATTGTCATTGTTTATCGAAACTACAAATGACGTCTCATATAATAACTTATTGTTTAAAAAATATTACAAGATGTTAGTCGACTTTTGTAATCTATTCTGTGCTATTTAATTATCTTAATGATTAAGAAACCCTTAATTTATCGTTCTATAATTATTATTCTTTTATCAATTGATTAATACATATTCACTGTCCCAACTGCAATATTTCAATGTCGTTAAGGGATAAATCTTGCCTAAAAGCCTAACATATCAGAGCACTCTTCATAACCATGTAGTAATAGAGAATCTTTCATCTGACTTCGCCGGTCATATAGTTTTGCCTTCTTATTCTGATGATATCATACATTAAAGGTTGGGATATGAAAATATATTTTTACTCTCCATCTCCTTCTTGCTTTTAAGCTACATAGTTTGTTCAAGATCGATTGACAGAGTGTACGCATCATAAATAGGTAGCACATCGATAAATTCAATCTTGAATAACTTCTGAAAGATAATCCTTATTATCTCTTGAATTATTTTTTTTAGAGAGTACAAATTGCCAGAATGTTAGAAATAGAAATCAGAATCTTCTAGCTCATTGCTATGTTTGAGGAGATGAAAGGCAATATGAGGATACTATCACTCTGTTTCTAACAGACATTTTTCCGTCTTTACCTTATTTGGAGAAGCTGAGTATAAAAAACTCTCACGTTATTTCGATTTTATCGAGGGCAACAACTAGGATTATGGAGCATTACGAGGACACTCGGAGTGTAGATATATTGTAGTTCCTTTCGTTTGCACATAACATGCTCATCAAAGATTGATGTGAACGAGAAGGGCTGGAATGAAAATTTATCAATTTAGTTACATAATCAAAAACAATGAAAATAATTATCCGTAAATAGACGTGAAGTCAGTAGATTTCAGAACCCCGTGTTATCAACCATTAACAACGGAAAATTACTGACGGCAATTATTGGTACAATCATAACGTCAACTTCATTCTGTTGACGGCTGCAATTCGACATAAATCTTCTTGAGAAACAACTATTGCCATGGCTTGATGAATGGCATAAGCAGAAATAGCCAGTACTAAAAACTGCAACAGTATTTCATGTTATTTCATAGATCAATAATTATATAGGGATGCTGAATCGCCTATCGAAATGTCACTAAGCAAAATTTATGTTATAATAATAGTAGTAGTATTGGTAGCAGTTGCAATCGGAGGAGTTTTCCTTATCAAGGATCATTTTTCTGGTTCGTCACCAAAGAAAGGCTCTGCTCTGTTGTCTCCAGGATATCTTACTATAACAGTTGATAAAACCATAAACGATAGCGCCTACGCTGATTATCTAGCTGAAAGTTATTTAGCTTCAGGTTTTAATTCATCGTACCTTAATTCCATAGGCCTGTTTTTAAACAATACCCGAATGCTTTACAACTTGACTATAACTTACCATGGCGTTGGGACTACCTATTTTGGCTTTGCTGATATACAAATACACACCAACGAAGGAAATGCTACAGAATCTGTTTTTGAGGATACACCTACGACATCTCTGTTTGGAGCAAATGTTGGATACGTGAAATTAAGCAACGGACAGAGTATGTCTGGGCAAATAGCAGGTTATTTCAATACAACGGCCAGCGTAACATCCATTTCAGTTGAAAGTGCGGTTATACTTACAGGCGTGCCCAATGGATATGAATACAATCCAGATATCTCCGCAAGTACGTCTAAGATTCCTGGAGTTTCGTCATCTCTTTCCGTGCTTTCTCAGCACATAGGAGTCGAGACTGAATATCCAAACGTTACACTTGATGGCCATCAAATAGATTGTGAAATAAGTGGATGGACATCTGCGAGAGGTGTGGTTGTTGAACCACTGAATGTCTCTGATCCCTTCAGCGATCATAATGGATCTGTCCTTCTGATATATACTGGACAGAAGATTACTGAAGATCTGAATGTTACAGATAGTAACAGTACTGATTATTTTGTTCTTGATACTGTAAGCGGAAATATAGGAGTGTCTGTTGATGACCTACCTCTCAGCACTGAGACTTATGGGTATATAAACATAATCGTGACTGTGGTAGGTCCCAGAAATTCTTTCACTGGTCCATTGGTAATTGAATTTAGTGGAAGTATGGAAAAAATACCATAAATATCCTCCTTCTTTATCCTTTACAAAATTCTTATAATTCATCTCTTGCGAAGATTCATTGGATACCATGATTACGATTTAAATATCCTCCTCCCGCATTGCAATTATTTGGTCTAAAATAGGCTCCTCCTGTGAAATCAGAAATAAATGGAAATATGTTGATATGGTTCGAGAGAAAATACAGAAAGAAAAATGAGCTCAAAAAAATGGCTAGAAAAATAAATACAATTAGGTTTAGAATAACCCTTTTTTGTAGACGTTTTTTACTTCGAAAGCCTGTATGTCCCACGTCGGGCCCAGGGACTTTGCAACTTCCATGAGATGATTCAAAGAGTCCGC
>JAJZWN010000114.1 GCA_021846695.1 Thermoplasmata archaeon | reverse complement strand
GGTCCCGCATGATCGGGCAGCCTACCTTGATGCACTCGAGATCGCTTACTCCAAAGGAGTAAATCAGCTGAAATCGTTCCTAGAAATCAATATGTCCAGATCACTCATCTTCTTTCTTGATAAAGCAAGGTCCAAGGCGGATCAGTTAATGACACTGCAACGAGTGAAAGAAGTCACTGGTATAGATTATTCTGTAAAATACATGGCACTAAGAATTAATCAGGGCGAACTTCCTAGGTTCCGCTGGAATAATATATGGCATACTAGCCCTGCGGCAATACAAATTTACAAAGAAATCAAAGGAAGATCAGGATTTTAGTTTGAGTGTTAGAGTTTTATATCATAAAGAGAAGTACGTATGCTCCATTGTAACAACAGCTTGAACTGAATAAAAGTGCCTAGTAAAGGCTTTCAATGAGTTTCTTAATCTTATCTGCGCGAATTATGGTAGACTCAGCCATCATACTTATCTTATTTATAGAGTTGTTATAATCTGCCTTGTTTCTAGAGGATCTTAATATTCCTAACTCATTTGAAATCTCAATTAGATCCTTTCTTTTATCGCTATTGCTCTCAAGGTTCGACATGTTCTCCAGGATAACTTGTATTTCCCTATGTACGTCTGCTGTTTTGCTTAATACTTTTCCTATTGATATCAAATAATTTCTTGCCAAGTTGAAGCATGAATAATAAGCTCGACTGATAGAGGTTCTGTACATCGCCTCTCTGAGAAGAAAATCGCTTTTTGCATCACTGTTAAGTTTAATGGCTAGATTAAGATACTCAGTCCACTCGAATGTCAATCGTATTCTTCCTCTATGATAAGTTTTTGCTTAGTATTCAACTTAGCTTCGAGCCACCACTCTTCGTCTAATTTATTCAACAGTTCAATCGTTTCTTTTGGATTCTTTTTAGTGTGAATTTTCAAAACTAAGACTTCAGAATCGCTTTGAATCTCAGGATCATTCTCAACTGCAAGTTCAAGGCTTTCGCTTGTGAATAGCTTTTTAATTTTCGTTATAGCCTCCTTTATAACATCGATTAAGAAAGCGTTCTTACTTAAAAGGCGTTTTTCATCTGTTAATGAACTAAACTTGATATGCTTAGAAAGAACTTCAATTCTTTTCTCGTTTGCATTTTCCTCATCATCTATATAGAAACTTAATGGTGTATAATAAAACTGAACAGAGGGCACTTGAGGGCTAGTCATCTTCATTACGTTCATCGTGCGTAAAAGTTCTGCAGCATCTCTACCGATAATATCGCCAACGGAATCAAAAGAATTCCTATCTAAAAACGAAGAATTATTAATCATTGGAATCAAACCCATTTATTAGATTTTCAAGCGTCCTTGGAAATTCATTAACAACTTTAAATAGCGAATCTCTATTAATAAGTTTTTTCGTAAATTGAATAAAGAACATCTTTTCAGGGTTTGATAACAGTGGTTCAATGACGATGTTAAATCCTTGCTTTTCAATAGGAAATACATCACCTAGTCTTATGGATAATACATTTAGCGTTCTAAGTAGCGGATCCTTTTTCATTTTTCTTAAAAAATCCAGTTTTATCAGTTTGCTAAGTCGATCTATGGGCTTCTTTGTAGCTATAAATCTTGTTGTAAAATTAAATGTAATGGCGCTGATTGTCTCATCTACTAAGTTAAGCGAGTCCATGAGATCCCTTATCATATCTGAGCTAGGTTTCCCACCAATTTTCTGATTTTTCAAATCAACAGTATTCATAAGAGCAAATACCAAAGTGTTTAGTGGCTGAGTTAGTAATAAATAGATCATAAGAGAATCTTTTGAGTAAATTTGCGTATTCTGTGCTGGAAGGGTCGAATTGAGAGGATTAGAAACAAGCCCTTGAACAATCTGAAATTCATTGTTTTTAAGAACGCTCAAAAGATTATCTGGAGTAAACACCACACCCTGGGTCTCCACCACGATCTGAATTTGGGCTCCCTTTTGAGACAAAATTCTAGTGTTCATTTATACCGCAGTCAAGTTACGAATTAAAATGTATCTATTACTATTATACTAATGATGAATCGTAATTTGTCTATTATAATTATTTGAAAACTCTTGCCTAATAGAAATTAAACCATTTCCTAGTCTGGTGTTGTCAGAACCTCATATACCATTTTACTATCTTCTGTGTAGGAGATCGATTATGAACTCCGATCTCTCCTTCTTTCGGAATACAGATTCTTCCTGCAATTTCTAATAAACCAAACATAACTATTGTAAAAACTTCAGATCTTATCGCATAAACACCCATAGACTTAGCTTTTTTTAATCTCCCCGCGTACGCTCAATACGTTTTATACATTTCTGATTCAAGATGTTCCCTCCTGACTCTCACTACCTCCTCGTGCTATGAAACGTTCTAGTTAACGTATATCGCAGTGTGAATCAACGAATTCCGTCAACCAGCAGGTTTATTGATCTACCTGGGTTTTGTATTTTCTAGAACAAACATCTTTTGATGTTAAAGGTCTTCGAGTAAAAATTAAATAATCTGTGAAGCTAACAATCCTATGTATACTCAAGGATATAAATATAAATATGACCTGACTTTGAAATACGACCAAGTAAAGAAGATATTACTGGGCCAAGAAGCTTCTCTTGAGACAGGAAAGCAACTCAAAAATATGGGTTCCAAAAGGACGTTAATTGTGACTGATCCAAATGTGCATAAATTTGGCCTGCTTGATGGTCTCGTAGATTCTGTAACAAAATCCGGGATCGGTTTTGAAATTTATGAAGACATATCAAACGAGCCTACCATGGACAACATAGTAAAAGCTGTAGAATTCTCCAGAAAGGATGGAAAATTTGATTCCGTTGTTGGTATAGGGGGTGGAAGTGTACTTGATACCAGCAAGATGGTGGCTAGCATGTCTACTAATACAGGAGAACCCGCTGAATACCTGACTCCTGTTGAAGATAAATTTAAGGTTCCCGGGCTTCCAAAAATACTTATCCCAACCACGGGTGGAACAGGGAGTGAGGTATCAAACATGTCCGTAGTAATAGAAAAAGATACTATGTATAAAACCTGGGCCGCAAGCAGCAATCTCCTTGCTGACATGGCTTTAGTGGACCCAAAACTAAACGTAAGTGCCCCTCCACGTACAACAGCTGCAAGCGGAATGGATGCACTTGCCCACAATATTGAAGGGTTTATTAGCAAGGAGGCAAATCCTATCTCCGATGGGATGGCGCTCCAAGCCTCATATCTCATATCTCATAGCCTGAGGACGGCATACAACGATCCATCCAATATAGAAGCTAGGACAGCCATGTCAACTGCAGCCATGCTAGGAGGCATGGTAATAACATTTCCGTGGGTAGCGGGCCCATCAATTCTTGGTCATTGTCTTGGAGAAGCTTTTGGACCAAAGTACGGTGCTATTCATGGCGTAGCTG
>JAJZWN010000023.1 GCA_021846695.1 Thermoplasmata archaeon | reverse complement strand
TAATCGATCTGTATAAGAAGAGAAACAGGGTGGAGCACTGTTTCCGTACCATTAATACAGTTGATATGGCATTTCCACTCTATCACTGGACTCCACAGAAGATAAGGGTGCACATGTTCTTCTCACTCATGGCATACCTCTTTCTTGCACTCATATACAATGAAATCCACTCACATAATGAATCTGTTTCCCTTATATCCACAGTAGGATACCTGAAGGACATAAATCTCAATTATGCAATAAGGGGAAAGAGTGTAACAATAAAACTGGAATGCAAATCAGAGATCTCCAATCTCATAGGTAAAACAATGAATATGGAGAGCATGGTTAAAGATTAGTGCACCCACGCCATAGCATTTGGAAAACATTGAAAAATGGTACTCTTAGGTCAACAAAAATAAAATAGATGTAAAGTCACGGGTTTTTAAATTGCCACATTTTCCTGCAATAAATATTTAAGACATTTTTTAATAAGGTTCTATGAGAGTTCTTATAAGTGTCTATGATAAAACTGGGCTGGTGGATTTTTTAAGTTCAATAGGTAATTACGTTGATGAAATTTATGGTACTGAGGGTACTGTGAAATTCCTGAAAGATAATAATATTAGTGCAAACAATTCCTCCCAGCTTACCGGTTTTGACGATCTTCTTGGCGGAAGGGTGAAAACACTGCATCCCGCCATATTTTCAGGAGTACTTTCAAAAAGGGACGGTGAGAGCAATGAACAATTATCAAAATACGGGTACAAAGATTTTGATATGGTTATATGCAACCTTTATCCATTTGTGGAAGCTTCCAAGTCAGGGGATCTTCAGGCAATGATAGAAAACATAGATATAGGGGGATTATCACTCATAAGGGCGGCAGCAAAGAATTATAAAAATGTTGCAGTGCTTTCACATCCAGATGATTACAGTATGGTAAAAAATACATTATTGAAAAACCGGGAAATAGACATGAAAACCCGTGAGTTGCTTGGACTCCTGGCATTTTCAAGATCTGCGGATTACGATATAGAGATATATAACAGACTTTACAGGAAATTGAATGGATGCCAGCCCGAGGAACTGTTCATACATGGTTATGAGAGGTCAGACCTCAGATACGGTGAAAATCCGGATCAGGAGGCATACATGTTCAAAATCAATGAAAAATATGGAATACCGAATGGTATACAGCTCAATGGGAAAGAACTTTCATACAACAATATACTGGATGCAAATGCAGCACTGGAAACTGTTCAGGATTTTGACGACATAACATCTGTGATAGTGAAGCACCGCACCCCTTCCGGAATATCCAGTGCGGATACATTGAAGGAGGCATTCATAAATTCATACAATGCGGACCCTGAATCGGCATATGGATTTGTGGTTGCACTGAACAGGAAGCTGGACATGGACACTGCAAGGGAAATGCAGAAAAAATTCATTGAAGTTTTGATAGCTCCGGAATATGACCGTGATGCATTAAATCTTTTAAAGAAGAAAAAGAATATGAGAATACTGAAATGCTCCATGGAGAAAGACCCTGAAAAAGCTATTTCCTCTGTATCAGGAGGAGTTCTTGTGCAGTCAAGACTGGATTACAGGTACGGAAAGCTGGAATTGAAATCCAGTACTGAAGTGGGCAAAGAAAAATTGAAAGATCTCGAATTCGCATGGAAGGTTGTTGCACATACAAAGAGCAATGCAATGGTTCTTGCGAAGAACCGGACAACAGTGGGCATCGGCGCGGGGCAGACATCGAGGATCGAGGCATTAAAAATTGCAATAGAAAGGGGTGGGGACAGTGTAAGAGGATCTGTGCTTGCCTCGGATGCATACCTTCCTTTCGACGATTCTGTGATTGAATGCTATAAAAACGGTATAGATGCCATCATACAGCCAGGAGGATCCATCAGGGACGAGGACGTAATTAAACGGTGCAATGAATACAAAATACCCCTGTATTTCACAGGTAAGAGGGTTTTCCTGCATTAAATCCTTATTATTGCAATGGCAATGAGAAAACCTATAATTACTCCTGTATTGATATATGGAAGCCCAGGGGCAGGCTTTCCGTGGTTAAAGAAAAATAAAAACACAAGGGCTCCGATTGCACCTGCAAGGGTAAGAAGTGCAAAAAGTGCAATGTGAAGGGGATTGTATATTGCCGATGAGACTATGAGTATCTCCGGTATTGCCATGTCCCCAAATCCCAGCATTATTACCGAATGTGAACCGCGGTTGTCAAATGTCAAATCCTTTATTTTCGTATTCCTGTTAGAGGGCAATGTAAACATGAGAGGATACTGATTGTCCACCGCAGCCTTGGCAAGGGTGACCATATGTTTTGTCTTGTAAACAGATATATAATCATATAAGGCAAAGACAACAAGCAATGCTGTTGCAATATCTGGTCTTAACAGTATTCCAAGTATGCCTGCTGCACCTGAAATCATGATAAGGCCGGCAGCATCCGTTATATACCATTCATTCCTGAATATGAGCATATATGCAAAGAATCCTGTTATTACCGTTATTATTGCATAGTACTCCGGAAGATTTACTGAGACTATGCCGGCAATTATGGATGATACGAGAAAAATCATATAGAGGATTAAAACAATAAATATTGCCTTCATTACCTGTGCATGCCTTTTTATCATGTACAGTGCCGCAGCTGTAAATATGACAATGAAAACTATATAATAAATTACGAAGAGGAACGATATCCCCTTTGATTCCTGAGCTATTCCCGGAACCTGATCCAAATTGAAGGACAGATAAAGTGCAAAGACCGTGGAAAGCACGAACAGTATAATTCCGAATAGCTCGCTGTTAATTCTCTGATTTGTTTTTTTCAACCTTATCCTTCCTGTTGTATTCACATTTCATGTTGGGGCAAAACTTCCATTTTCTTTTTCCGTTTACCATTACAAGCAGCGGTGCACCACAGTACTGGCACATTTCACCTGTGGGCACTATGATCCCCTTCTGTGGGAGTGGGTATGTAACCGTGCATTTTGGATAATTTGAGCATCCAAGAAAACGCTTCCCGTACCTTGACTGCCTGATTATCAGATCTCCACCGTCAGAGGGGCATTTGCCCACTGAAAGCTTCTTTTTGTTGTATTCGCAGTTGGGATCAATGCACCTGTACTCCGGAGACTGCCCCTTCCTTATTATCTTAATTATAGGCAGAGAGCACACATCGCATTTTTTGTCCATCATCTGTATGAGCCCAGTTGCATTTATATTGAAGTTTATTTTGCAATTGTCAATTGAACATTTTATCTTAGAGAAATTACGGTACTTTATCAATGATATGTCTCCGCCGTCAATGGGACATTTGCCAATTGTATCACCCCTGTTTGCATAAGTTGTTATTGTTTCCTTTATTTCGTCCCTGTTACCCCTGAAGCTTTTCAATGCATTGTGAAGCATTGACCTTGACTCATTAACAACCTCATCCAGACTTTTTTTGTTTTCGGCTATTTTGTCCATTTCTTTTTCCAGTTCGGCAGTCATGTCCGGCTTTGCAATATCAGAATCTATGGAGGTTATCGACTTTATGAAACCTATTCCAAGTGGTGTGGGGCGTAGTGGATTTCCCGTGGCAAAATTCCTGTCCGCAAGTTTCTGTATAATGTCATGCCTTGTGCTCTTTGTGCCCAGGTTCAGTGATTCCATGAGTTTTAAAAGTGATGCAACGTCATATCTCTTCGGCGGCTCTGTGTATTTTTCCTCCATGTCCCATTTTTTGCCCTTTACCGGTTCCCCTACAATAAGCTCTGGAAGTTTTGACTCACGCAATTTCCTGTATTTGTATATGTCAAACCATCCGTTGTCAAGTATTTTTTCCCCTGAAGATTTGAAATTATACCCCCTTATATCTATATTAGCTCCTGATTTTTCAATGGTGGCATTCTTGTATAGTGTAGCAAGAAATCTCCTTACTATAAGTTCATATACGCTTTTGTATGATCCTGTAAGGGCTTTTTTTGGATATGAAACAGGATATATTGGAGGATGGTCAGTTGTTTCAATCTTTCCCCTGGAAGGATAAATTTTATCCTGTGATAACACCATTTTTGCTTCCTTATCAAACTCTGTGCCCTGAAATTTCTGGACTATGCTTTTTAATGGTATGGACCGCTGATAAACGGTATTGTCAGTCCTTGGGTAGCTTATTAAACCGCTCATGTAGAGTTTTTCTGCTATCTTCATGGCACTTGATGGGGTTACGCCTATTCTTGATGCCTCACGGAGGAAATCTGTTGTGCTGAATGGTGCTGGCTTGTAAACATCCTTAACCTCTTTATTATATGATTTTACAATACCGTTCTGGCCATTTATAACATTGAATATTTTATTTGCCTCCTCTTCATCTTTTATATTGTTTTCATAAACTCCCAGGAAATCGATGCCCTTGTTAAATGTTACTGTAATTGTGAAATATTTTTCAGGTACAAAGTTTGTTATCTCCTCCTCACGGTGGACTATCAGTGCAAGTGTGGGAGTTTGCACCCTTCCAACCGATATGAAATCCTTCCAGAGCCTGTTGCTTGTCACTGAAAAAAATCTTGTGAGTACTGCCCCCCAGAGTAAATCTATTTCCTCTCTTGCCTTTGCAGAATCAGCAAGTCCGTAATTCACATCAAGAAGATTGTCAAATGCCTCCTTTACTTCGGAGGATGTGAGTGCACTGAATTTGGCACGCCTTATCTTTGTATATCCCGTTTCTATGAATTGTAACGCCTCAACGCCAATGAGTTCACCCTCACGGTCGTAATCGGTTGCTATGATTATATTATCAACGCCTGAAAAGGATTTTAAAGCTGAGTGAGCTCTACTATTAGTTACTTTATAAATTATATCTGAGTCTATGAGTTTGTCAAGGTCCGATTTTACCCAGTCCTTGAATTCCTCGGGGAAATCTGCGCCAAGTATGTGTCCGCTCAATGAAACCATAATATTCTGTTCATTATTCCTTTCAAATTCTATGTAACTTATGTTTTTAGCCCTTTTCTGTTTAGAGGTTTTATCGGAAAGAATGTATGATATACGCCTTCCTGCATCCATCTTCTCTGCTATAATCAAATTGAGTACCAAAGCAATCTACTAATAATTAACTATACTAAATAAAGATTTTTAATTAAATAATTGGGTGCATTTAACAGAGTTTAAATATTATTTAGGGAACTGTTAAATAGTCTGTTTGATTATATAAAGTTATGACAGAAGTAATAATGGTACATAAATGGCAAGATGACCAGAAGGATGCGGTAATGAAATTCACAGAAACGATTATGGATATGGCAAAATCAAAGAAATTGCCTGCGGGACTGAAACTGGAAGAACTTTACATGGGAGAGAAGGAAAATGAGGCTGTATGCAAGTGGAACGTTGACACACTCGACCATCTTTTGGAAACTGCAAAATCATTCAAGCCTACCTGGGACATACAGGCAATAGAAGTCAACCAGAAATACAAAAAAGGAATATTCTAAATTTTTTTATGTTTTAGTGGAGGAATACCCAGTTTTGCGGCATATTCTTCAACACTTTTTATCTGTTCTTTATGAAGCCCAAGAAATATTCCCTTTCCCTTGCCGCCCACATATATGTTTCCATTAAGTTTAATCAGTTTTCCCAAAGTTTGGCTTATAATTATAAGTTCATGTCCTCTGACTGGGATTGACACTATCTCGGAATTCCACTCTATTTCAGGATAATCACTGTGTCGGGGGAGTATGATCTTTTTAAATGTCAGGTCTTCTATGTCTATATGTGTTACCCTGGCTCTGCCATAGCCCTTTACATGGATGAATATAACTGCATTTTCCAGCCTTGAATTATCAATATATACTGTGCCGGATACCATGATCTTCCCTGCCATTATGTTGCTATAATGCCATGTTAATATTTAAACCGTGCAAGCTTTATGGGTTATGGAAACAATAAATGATAAAAATTATTATATTATTATTGACTTATCCCCTAAGGGCTCGTAGTCTAGTGGTTATGATACCGCCCTTACAAGGCGGTGGTCACCGGTTCAAATCCGGTCGGGCCCATTTATAGATATAAGTAAGTCCATGAGATTATAACTCTCCGAAGGAGTTGGACATTCTAAATTCATAGCATGTTGAAGTTCATTAGGAGCAGCATCATGAATTTTGTGTAATTTCTTGTCGAAATGTTATTATAGTAATGAAAAATGGCTTAATGGATTCCATGTTTAGGAGGATTAACTATAAATCGGTGTCACCCGGGCTGTATGAAACAATGCTTGGTTTTTCGAGATATCTGGCTAAGAGTAGCCTTGAACAAAGCCTTATAGATCTAATAGAAATAAGAGCATCACAAATAAATGGGTGCGCATGGTGCCTTGATATGCATACTAAGGATGCGATGGCATCTGGTGAATCTCCTCAGAGGATATTTCTTTTAAACGCATGGCAAGAATCTCCTCAGTTCACTAACCGGGAAAAAATGGCACTTAAATGGACAGAGGCAGTTACGCTGATTTCCGAAGGTAAACTAAGCGATGAACTTTTCAAGGAAGTCAGTAACGAATTTAATGAAACTGAACTTGTAGAATTAACCGGAGCCATAATAGCTATAAATTCATGGAATAGAGCCAACATCGCATTTCAGATGATCCCTGGAGAATATGTGTCAAAAAGGAAGAAAGATAAGGGCAGTGGCAAGAATTAGTCATATACCAATTATTATCCAAATGTTTTGAATTGTGGATTTTCACATTCAAGAGATCTTAAGAGAATTTACAACAACTTGATAAATCCCTCTACGGTAAGGGCACTCTGCCGGATTATTGCTCTTAGCGTGCCCTTTGGCAATTCGTCATGATTAGGGATCGTCACTCTTCTCCCATCTGATTCCCGTTTCATTACCATATGGCTTCCTACTTGTCTCTTTAATACAAATCCAATTTAGAAAGGGCTTTAACAGCATCCTTTCCAGAAATAGAAGGAAGTCTAGGCATTCAGTTCAACATTTCCAATGATGTCCATGTCACGGGGGATGGGCTCTCCGTCAGATTTTATATCATCTATATACCCCTGAATTGCCTCCTTTATGTTTAACATGGCCTCCTCAACTGTTCGACCATCAGATATGCATCCTGGTAAAGCAGGAACTGTGGCCACATATATGTTATCCTCATCTTTTTCCAAGATTACGGTAAATCTCATGTGATTTAAAGTAGAATTCTGTTTATAAACCTTTTGGATTATTTGCTGTGATTGGAAGCGAAATTGAATAATTTCAATATAATGAACGTGGCCAGTCGGACCCATTGATAGGTATAAGTAAGCCCTGTTTTTAATGGAAAGGATACTAAACTCTCTGAAAATTGATAGAATAGAACAAATCCTACCAACACCAAAAAAGTATTTTTCCAGATTTTATATGTTCTGGCAGTGAGTCACCTCATGCCTAAATATAGAGGCTTCCCGTTCCATTGACAGAACTTGCACTTGCATGGGGACTTATATTAAACCCTTTGAGTGTAGAGGTTTCATCTCTCTTGAATCTGAATTCCCAGTGTTTAACAGGTATTTATAGAAGTGGAAACCCTATTCAAATACCTCTGTTATTTCTCTTATTACCTTTTCTAAGAATAGTATTTATATATTCCTTCCAGAAATTCGTTCACATCGTAAATTCAAGAGCTTTCCTGTAGATTGATGTGTAAATCAATATATAGGTTGAATAATATTCAATAAAAATTAATACAATTAATAGATACCAATACAGAATGCAATGGGAAAACACATTATGAAGGGATTTGACAGTTTATTATCATACAGGGATGCTATTTCATCATTTTCTACTGAAAAATGGGAACTTCCCGGCACAGTTAAAATCCCTATTGATGGGGCATTGGGAAAAATATCATCTGATAATGTTTTATCAGTAAAAAACACACCATGCCATGATAAGTCTGCAATGGACGGATATGCAGTATTATCAAGGGACACAATAAACGCATCATCCTCTAACCCTGCAAAACTCATATTAAAAGGATACACAGCCGCAGGTGATCCCCCTGGAAATCTTATATCCAGCGGTGAATGCATGGAAGTATATACAGGGTCTATTATGCCAAATGGTGCCGATGCCGTTGCAAGGGCTGAAAATTGCGAAACCATTGGAAAATATGTCTATGTTTATTCTCCTGTAAGCCATAGAAAAAATGTTTCTTATACTGGAGAGGATATAAAAAAGGGTGACATAATAGTAAACAAAAACACCATCATATACCCGCAGAACATTGCGGCCATGAAGGCCACGAGAATTCAAAGTGTGAATGTATATAAGAAAATATCAATAGGTATCATAAACACTGGAAAAGAGCTTGTGAACGGACAGATAGAAAACTCAACGGGAATGCTTTTACGGACATTTTATGAAACTGGATATACTGAAGCCATTGACGGAGGAATAGTCGATGATGACATGCCCTCCATAATTGCACAGGTTAAATCCATAATAGAAAAATGCCATATTATCATAATCACGGGAGGAAGCAGCCTTGGACGGAGGGACATGACCACAGAGGCACTTTCAAGTCAGGGTAAAATCATTTTTTCAGGTGTATCCATAAAGCCGGGTCGCACAATAGCTTTGTTCAACATAAATAATAGACCTGTACTGTCTGTTTCCGGACTTCCAGTCGCTGCACTGATATCCTCCATGGTTTTTGTAAATCAGTATATAAAGAATATATATGGAATATGGTACATCCATAAAGCCGTTTCAATAATGGATGAAAGCATACACAACAGGGTGGGCACTACCACATTCCAGATTGCAGAGACATCTGGAAAAAATGGTGAATTGCATTCAGTTCCAGTAAAAACAACGGTTTCAGGCATGATTTCTGCCATGATAAGGGGAAACTCAATAATCAAAATAGACGAGGATATGGAAGGGCTGCCACAGGGTTCAATGGCTACTATTTATATTATGGGTGATATAAAATGGGATTGATATTTCACAACCTGATAAAATTTCAGGATGCGGATGATATAATCAGAAAAAATATGAAAGTTCTGGAAGACTATGAAGAAATAAGGCTTTCCGAAGCATCTGGCAGAATCTCTGCCGAGGATGTATACAGCAGGAACAACCTTCCTCTGTTCTCAAGGTCTCAGGTGGACGGATACGCCATCCTTGCATCCGACATCACTGGTGCATCCTATGATCTGCCTGTAAGGCTGGAACTTGCCGGCGAAACAAATATAGGTGAGAAGGCTGTGAACTTCCCCGGACACGGAAAATGCATAAAGGTCCCCACTGGCGGTGTAATACCTGTAGGGGCAGATGCAATGGTACCATTCGAGGATACAAAGGCGGATGGCAATGAAATACTCTTTTTCAGTTCAGTAAACCGCTTCAATGAACTTTCCAATGCCGGGATAGATGTGATAAGGGGAGAAAAGATTCTTAACGCACATTCAATGGTTGATTCAAGAAACATAGCAGTACTTGCATCCACGGGAATAGGTACAATAAAGGTGATAAGAAAAATTCGGATAGGCATTATTTCGACCGGAAACGAACTGCTGTATCCAGGTGATCCATATCAGGAGGGAAAAATATACGATTCAAACAGCCTTTCAATCAGTGCTGAACTCTTAAAGTATCCTGCCATTAATGTGAAAGATTATGGCATAATAGTTGATGATCTCACCAAAATAAGGAATGCCATTGACAAATCAATAGATGAGAACGATGTTACCATTACCATAGGAAGCACATCTGCAGGAGACCATGATATGGTATACAAAATACTCGGAGAAAAAACACCCGGAATCATTTTCCATGGTGTAAGGGTGAAACCCGGAAAACCTGTAATTTTTGCCATGTCAGGGGAAAAATCAGTTTTTGGGTTGCCCGGATTTCCTGTTTCATCCATGATGATACTCCACTCACTTCTAATACCCAACCTCTTCAGGAAAACAGGCTTTGAATTTTCGGAAGTGGTAGTTGATGCAATAACTGGCGGCCGTTTTGAACTTCACGAGGGAAATACAGACCTTCTGCTGATAAAGCTTGTGAGAAATGGAAATGGCTATATGGCATACCAGGTTTTAGGGAATTCCGGCTCAATATCCAGAATAAGCAAAGCAACAGGATATTCCATTATAGATTCAAGGACATCATTCATGGACAGGGGTTCAAATATTAAGGTAAGGCTATTTACTCCCCGCATACCATCCATATTGATTTTTGGGCAGTATCTTCCTGCAATGGAGAAACTTCCACATTATATTTCTTCCATTTCTACCTTTGTTGAAGGGGGGTATAATGAAATCAAGCGCTCCATGGAAAATGGAGATGCAGATGCCTATGTCTGGAACTATGAGGAAATTCCGGAATCAACTTCATATGATTCATCAATATGCATAAAAGTGCCATATGGCATTGCATACTCGAAGGAAAATTACCGCACAATGGCAATTTCTTACCATGGCTCCGGGCTCTATGAAAAATCTTTGGACATTTCAAAGGGTAAAGATATTACATATCTTGATCACCCAGAAATCATATGCGATTATGTAAAAAATGGAAGATGCGATGCAGGAATCACCTATAAACAATATGCAGATATGTATTCTCTGAAATTTATTGAAAAGGGAAAAATAACTTTCAGGATTTACATAAACAAAAAAAGCATGAAATTTTCCGATCTTGAGAATTCGTTTAAATCAATAGCAGGCTCACAATGATTGCAATATTATTTGCCAAGGAGAGCAGAAGGCTTAAAAACAAACATAGTATGGAACTGTGCGGGGAAACCATGATTGACCGTATAGCCAGAATACTTCTTGAATCAGGATATTTTAAAAATATCATTCTTTTCACCAGGGACTATTCACTGAAATCCAGATATGCGGTAACAGACTCTGACAGGACAGACGGTATACTCATTGACTCAATTATATATTGCATTGGAAAATATCATGAATTTCTTGCTGTGGGTGGTGATATGCCATATATAGACAGGGATATCACAGGCAAAATTGTCAATAGATATGAAAAACACAGCATAGCATATGATTCAGAGGGTTTCTGCCAGCCTCTTTTTGCCATATATTCCATGGATATATATGAGCCATTGAAGGAATACCGCAGGGCTGGAGGAGAAAGCATAAGCAACTTCATTAGGGAATCGGATATGAAATGTATTGAAGGTCTGTCAGGAAAGTTGAAAAGCGTAAATACCATTGAAGACCTCATGGATGCAAGGGAAAAGTTATGCATCCATTAATATATCAATGATTTTGCTAAACTCCTCTGGATATTTTAGACACTCTCCAGTATAAGTTTTATTGTTTGCCTTTATTATATAATCATGGTGAACTGTTAAATAGTCTTCATTCCCCAGAACAAGAAACCCTGTAGATTTTGAATAACTCCTGAATCCCTCTATGAGGTAAATATCCACATCATTATCATTTGTTATTATATCATCAATATCTGTTTTTCTCCTTAGCATGCTGTATGTCCTGCCTGGGGCAAGACCGTATATCCTGTATGCCCCGGCATTTTCCATCTGCCACGTGTCTTTATGTTCAGTGTCCAGAGATATGTTGTCATGGGGTATATTCTTGACATAGCCTATTTTCATGCTTCCAGAGAGTTGAGAAATGATGTTTGATATAATCGTAGTCTTACCAGAAGAGGAAGACCCAAAAAAAGAAAAAATTTTCATGTTTCCATATATTAAAGTTATATAAAATATTTTTAAAGGAACAGATGGAATCCCAATGCAAAATTAAGTGTTGCTGCAAATGTAAGGTACATTAGCCATGTTCCTGTTACGAGCTGAACGAATGCTTTTCCCCTTGCCCAAGTGGGAGAATGTAAAAGGCTTGCCGGAATATCATTTACGTAGACAACTGCAAGGAGGATGAATAATATCATTACTGGCATGTCATGCCCAAGGCCAAAAACTACCGCACCAATTATGGAAATCCACAGGAATCCAACTGCCATATATCCATCTACTGTTGTATCTGCATTCTTATATTTGTTGTATCCCAGTGCAAACCAGTGTACACCATAAGATGTGAATGCAAGTCCTGCCATGTACAAAATAGGGGCAGATCTAAATGCTGGAAATATTGTAAGTCCCAGGAATATATATGTTCCTGCTAGAAATTGCATAAATCCTGGCATGAATATTCCCCATAGTCCCATTGCGTGGTTTATGTTTTCATTGCTTTCTTTTGGAAATTTAAAAAAAACAGAACCACCAAAGACAAAATAGCCAATTCCCAGGCCGAAGAAACCAACTGCTAGAGGTGGCAAAGCTGCAGGTATCATAATTAATCACTCTAGGAGACAATATAACCTTATTGTTGCCTATAAAACTACATTATATGTATATACCTATATTTTGTATTTCATATATGAACTCAAGCAAAATTCTCATTGACGGGGCTCTATTCAATGTCAATAAAGATAAAACAATATTGCAGGCAATGATGGAAAATGGTATTGATATACCCCATGTATGCTATAATCCTGCTCTCGGTGCAATAGAATCATGCGATACATGCATAGTCAAGGCAGATGGCAAATATGTCCGTGCATGCTCCACTATGGTAGAAAATAATATGAAAATTCTTTTCAATGAAAAGGATGTAAAAAGCCGGGAAACGGAGGCGGTAAACAGAATACTACACAACCATGACCTTTACTGCACTGTATGTGAAAATAACAACGGTGACTGTGCACTCCACAGTGCAGTGGACACACTTCAGGTCACCAGGCAGAAGTACCCTTTTTCCGGAAAGGGATACGAAGCTGATTATTCAAATCCATTTTACCGATACGACCCGGACCAGTGCATACTGTGTGGAAGATGCGTTGAGGCATGCCAGGATGTGGAGGTCAATGAAACACTTCATATTGACTGGTCATTAGAAAGGCCCAGGGTTGTGTGGGATGATAACAAGGCTATAAATGATTCGTCATGCGTTTCATGCGGGCATTGTGTCACAGTGTGCCCTGTCAATGCACTCATGGAGAATTCCATGCTGGGGGAGGCAGGTTATTTTACATCACTCACAAAGAAGGCAAAATATAATCTTATAGAATTTGGAAAAGATCTTGAAAAACCTGTTGGCAATGGTCTTATAATGAAGATAAGCAACATCGAGGCAAAGATGAGGGAGGAACAGATAAAGAAGACAAAAACTGTATGTACATACTGTGGTGTGGGCTGTTCCTTTACCATGTGGACAAAGGGCAGAAAGATACTTAAGGTCCAGCCTGAGGTTGAATCGCCTGCCAATGGCATATCAACATGCATTAAGGGAAAATTCGGCTGGGGTTTTGTCAACAGCGATGAAAGGTTGAAATACCCGCTAATTAGAAAAAACGGAAAATTTGTCCAGGTATCATGGGATGAGGCAATTGATTTTGCCGCAAATGGACTAAAAAAAATATCAGAGAAATACGGAAACGAATCTATTATGTTCATTGCATCGTCAAAGGGCACCAATGAAGAATCCTACCTTGTCCAGAAAATGGCAAGGCAGATATTCCACAGCGACAATGTTGATAACTCATCCAGATTCTGCCAGGCACCGGCAACAACCGGTCTATGGAGAACAGTTGGATACGGTGGAGATGCAGGATCCATAGAGGATATATACAAATCTGAACTTGTGATGATAGTTGGAGCAAACACTGCAGAATCACATCCGGTTCTTGCAACAAGGGTGAAGAGGGCGCACAAGCTAAACCACCAGAAGCTCATAGTATCCGATTTGAGAAAAAATGAGATGGCTGAGAGGGCCGACATTTACATACATCCTGCTCCTGGAACGGATATAGTGTTACTATCTTCGATCACAAAGTATATCCTTGACAAACGGTGGCATGACAAAAAATTCATCGATGAAAGAGTGAACAATTTTGATGAGTACTATAAAAGCCTGAATACATTCACACTGGAAAATACGTCAAAAATTACTGGAGTTCCAGAGAAACAGATAATAGAAACTGCAGAGATGATTCACAGCGTAAAAAATATGTGTATATTGTGGGCGATGGGTATAACCCAGCATTCAGCAGGAGCAGACGAGTCCACGGCAATATCAAATCTGCTTCTTGTCACAGGAAACTATGGCAGGCCAGGAACCGGCGCATATCCACTTAGGGGCCATAACAATGTACAGGGGGCAAGTGATTTCGGTTCCATGCCCACATATTTGCCCGGATACCAGTCCATAGATGATAAGGAAGCCGTGAAAAAATTCGAGAAGGCATGGAATACAAAATTACCCACAAAACCTGGAATAGACAATGTGTCATGCATTGAAAACATTGACAATAATAAAATTAAGGCCATGTATGTGATCGGACAGGAGATTGCATCAACTGGCCCAGATTCAAATATGATCCGTCGCTCTTTAGAAAAACTGGATTTCCTCATAGTACAGGATGTATTTTTCTCTGAAACGGCCAAATACGCTGATGTTGTATTGCCCTCCACTGTAAGCCTTGAGAAGGAGGGCACATTTGTCAATACAGAGCGGCGGATTCAGAGGCTTTACCAGGTTATGGAACCATACGGAGAAACAAGGCCTGACTGGGAAATCATACAGAACATTGCCAGGGCGCTTGGGTATAACTGGAACTACAGGCATCCGTCGGAGATAATGGATGAGGCAGCTTTACTTTCACCCATATTCCATGGCGTGTCCTATGAAAGACTAGAGGGTTTTAAAAGTCTTCAGTGGCCCATGAATGAAAATGGTCAGGGGTCAGAATACCTTTATGCCGACAGGTTCAATTTCCCTGATGGGAAAGCAAGGCTTTACCCTCTGTCATACAGGCCACCACTGGAAGTTTCAGAGGAATATCCACTGCACCTGAACAACGGAAGGATGCTGGAGCATTTCCATGAGGGCAACGAAACTTTCAAGACCGAGGGGATAAAGGAAAAGGTTCCAGACACATTCCTTGAAATGTCGGAAAAACTTGCAGGAGAATATGGCATAAAAACCGGAGATTTCGTGCGCATCACATCAAAATGGGGTAGCATAAAGGTCAGGGCACTGATAACAGAAAGAGTCAGCGGAAATGAGCTTTACATGCCAATGAATGCGGCTTCTGATGCCTCAACCGTAAACCTTCTCACTTCCTATACAAAGGATCCGGATACAGATACACCGGCATACAAGGAACTGCCTGTGAAAATCAAAAAACTCAAGGAAAATGGGGGAACTCCTCTGCCCAAAAACAACTCAAGGTATGGAAAGCCACATCCACAGATAGGCATAATGGTTAGTGAGAAATGGAAGAGAGACGATTACTCAAAATTAACGGATGATTAAAATGTCGAAGCCTATAGAATTTATTGAAAATGGAGAAGAAAATGATAGCCCGGTTATAGCGGAAGAGTTTCAGGAAGGCTTCAACAACCTGTTGAAAACAATAAAAAACCTGAACGACTCAGGCTTTCTATCTCTTTTAAATGCAATATCAGCCAACTACAAATATATAATAGACACATTTTCGGAACAGTTCAATTCCGATTCCACAAAGAAATCACTGACAAATATAATGAGTGTCTTTGATCTGCTTTCTAAGCTTGATCCGGACATGATGGTAAATGTTATGTCACGGCTCGGTGATTCGATAAACAATACCGGAAAACCCAGTGCCAGTGGACTTATAGGTCTTGCCAGGATGATGCATAGGAGCGATGTTTCAGAACCCATATCCATATTGCTGAAGATTCTAGCAGGAACGTCAGAGAAGAAATGAACGGCTACATAAAACAACACACAATCCATTTTGAATCTGGCACGCTGGAGAATATACACGATAATGTGACCCTGGAAGAACCGGTGGAGATAATATTATATGATGGTAATGAAACATATAATGTATCAGTGATTATGCGGACGCCGGTTGATGATTTTCCCCTTGCAGTGGGATTCTTGTTTACAGAGGGCATAGTAAAGCCTGAGGATATTGAAGGCATAAAATATTCTGAAAGTGCAGAAATGTCCGAAAAAAATAACATTGTAACCATATCTGTAAAATCATTTGATAGGCAATTGATTGGGAACAGGAATTTCTATGTGAATTCCAGCTGCGGCGTCTGTGGGAAAACCAATATAAACGATATTTACCTCAAGGCAGGGCATCTTATAGGCCATGGGAATCCAATTGATTACAGACAACTATTGAAATTACCTGAGATCATGAGGGCAAAACAGTCCATATTCCGGAACACGGGAGGTGTGCATGCTGCAGCAATAATGGATTATTCAGGAAATATACTGTCCATGGGCGAGGACATAGGCAGGCACAATGCAGTAGACAAGGCAATAGGAAAAATGCTTCTCAAGGGAATAGCAAAAAGTCCTGAGGCAGCTTTGCAGGTCAGTGGTAGGGCAGGTTTTGAGATAGTGCAAAAAGCTGCAATGTATGGAATTCCGATTGTAAGCTCAGTTTCTGCTCCATCCTCCCTGGCCATAGAGCTTGCGGATGAATTCAATATGGCGCTTGTTTCATTTGTTAGGGGAAATAGCTTCAATGTATATACACATCCTGAAAGGATAAAAATGTAATAAACATTATAAATTATTTGAGTAGTTCAGCCAGTCTTTCGTATAATGTGTCCTCGCAGGGATAATTCAGATAGTCTTCAATGAACTTTTCGGGATTGTGCTTATAATCCAGAAATCTCCATATGTACTTTTTCAACATTGTTTCAGAATACTTATCCGGTTTCTTGTATATTATTCCTGTGGTATTCTCATGAGTGTTTATTTTTCCTCTTATACTTATATATCCTATTGCTGTGTCTATGTTGTCAGAATTTATCTTGTTTTTTATGGAGTAAAGAATCTTGTATGCCAGTAGCTGTACCCTGTGATGTGATGCCTTTTCAGTGGTTTTGTCTGTTTTGTAATCAAGTATCACATATTTTTTGCCGTCGCTGAACACAGCATCAATCTTGCCATAGAACATAATTTCATCCGGCTCACTGGAAAACTCTGTAAACATCTGGTTAACCCTGGCTATGGCTGAGATCTCTGCCTCGATCTGTTCCATATTGAAACCTGTCTTTATCTCGTTCACCACCGATTCTATGTTTGAAAGTATTTCTTTATCCCTGTCCATGAGTATTTCCCTTTTTATCTCATCCTTATAGAGCGATTCGGCAAGTTCATGCGCATTGAGACCGTAATACAGTGCATCCGTTTTTTCGTTGAGTTTCAGTATATTGTTTTTCAACAGCCAGAAGGGGTTGTCAAGGCTTACCAGCGAGAAGGAAAGGACATTCTTGTTCCTGAAAAATTCATAGACTATGTCCCTTAGCCATTTCTCCTTAGTTGAAAGGGTATTCATTGCGCCATTATAGTCACCGGAAACAAACTGGAAATAAGCCTCATCATATTTTTTAGTCTCAGGAATTTCAGTCCTCTCAGAAAAAGTTTCATCTGTAGAAACCTCGGAATATTCCGGTATCTGGTAGTTACCTGCCTCCCTGTTCGTTGTGCATACCCAAAGGTTCTTTTTTGCCCTTGTGAAGGCTACAAAATCAATTCTTATGCTCTCATTTCTTAGTTCATCATCCACATTTATTTTCTTTACCTCCTCTATTATGGATGATATAATAATATCTATGTACGTGTCTGATTTTCTTGGTTTTCTAGGCAGATATACGACATTGTCAAATTCACGTCCCTTAGCCTTGTGCACAGTGGTGAGGACTATTCTGGAGTCACCAGATTTCCCAGAGTTTTCGGAATATGAAAGGTCAAGGAAGTCGAAAAAATTTTCCCTTGTATATTCATGTTCCGCATCAAAAAATTCCCCTATGGAATACTTTACCGTGGCAGCTGTGAGAAAATATTCCTTGCTTATGGAGGATGCAATAGGGAGTATCCTTTCATCAAACAGTTTCATTATACTCTCCCTTGAAAGGTTTTTGCTCTTCAATGAGAAAAATGGATTTCCCCTATCAAAGGAGTCTATTGTGCTTTCTTCATTCCTTATTGATTCAGCCATACTGAATGCTTCCTTCAGGGATATGCCTGAGAAAGGTGTTACGATGGCATTTATTACATCGTCAGATCTATCATAAAGGATGCCCTTAAGAAATGCTGTTATATCCTTCTTTGCCTCGTTCACACTGTGAATGTTTGAATCACTGGAATAGCTAATATTATACCTGTCCAGCATTGCAGATATTTCGTCTATCTGTGCATTGGTTCTTGCTATTATGCCTATATTCCCATCCGATTCTGGGATGCTGTTAATAATCCCCATGACAGATTCTTCTGGAGAGCCAGATTCAATGACCTTTACCTTACTGCCCCTGTCCTTGATTCCCCTAAAATTTTCCAGTTCTGGTACATCATTTTCGAATTTAAGATAATATTGCTTTGCGTACTGTAGAATTGTGTCCGTGCTCCTGTAATTGGTTTTCATGTCCTCCTTCAATATTTCACTGTTTCCAATCAGCGAGTTAAAAACTGACAGTGCCCCTCCCTGGAATCCGAATATGGATTGCTTCCTGTCTCCCACTAAAAATTTCACATTTCCAGTAGACATAGCAATTCTGGATTCTATGTCGTTCACATCCTGAAGTTCATCAACAAATACATAATCATATGTATTTTTGTCTTTCATTCTATGGAACTCAAACAATAAATCATTGAAATCTGGACTCTTTTTATTTTCCTCATAATATTTGAATGCCTGGTAAAAGTAATCGAACAGATATTCCTCCTCATCAAGGCTGATATTTTTGACTATTCCAGAATTGTATTTATTCCTTAAGGATTCCACGATTTTGTTCTTATATTCTTCAATATCTGCCGGGCTTATCCCGAAACTTTTGATATATCTTATTGCATTTTCAAGTTTCGGTACTATGTCGCCTATAACATAGTCCCTGCCATAATTAAATGCCCTGAGATCTCTGAGCTTTTTGTATATTAAATATCTTGCCAGGTTGTATGATACTATATCCCCGGTGGGCTTCGATGAAAAGATCTCCTGATATGCAAGTGCATGGAATGTATAAATGTTTACATCATATGCAGTTATATTTTTGTTTCCGGTATCTCTAAGTTTTTTGTCTATGCTTTCCTGAAGCTGTGCCACTGCATTGTTTGTGAAAGTGATGCATAATATTTTTTCTGGTTTTATTCCCTCATTTATGAGATTAACAACCTCACTTGAAATTCTGGTGGTTTTTCCAGTTCCTGGATTGGATATAACTAATGTATCCCTGTTGATCATTTGGAGTATGATTGTGTTTTATTTAATAAAGTATAAGGTTTTTGCCTTTTTTATGGATAATATAATTAAAGTTAATATATCTAAAAATAATACCCAAGGGCAGAGGTTACCGAGTTAGGACAAAGGCGCTAGATTAAGGGTCTAGTCTCGAAGGAGTTCGCGGGTTCAAATCCCGTCCTCTGCATTATCATAAAGGTTCAATGAAATAGATAAACTCAATTTTTACCAGGTATTTTATTTATGCCAGGGATGTGTCTAAAGCTCAATAATGAAAAAGGAAAGAAATTAATTATCCTTAAGCAACAATATTTGAGTTCATGAACTAATAGAGACATTTTGATAACTTGTTAATCATAACTCTAAATATCTGTTTTACAAGATGGTTAACAAATACATTATTATAGAACAGTTTATTGAAATTTTTAAAGTTAATAGAACTAAAGTTATATTTTTATATAACTCTTGTATGTTAAGTTATGAAGCTTCCCATTATTAAGCAATTAAAAAATAGAGATCAAATAGAGACTGCCAAAATGATGAATTAATATTATTACTCTATAATACAGACAATTCACTGGTAATTCATGGAGGGACATCTATCTGGAGATGTTACTCTGGTTATAGATTCTCGGAAGATATTGATTTATATTCAACAGTTTTTCCTAAACATTTAAATTATTTTAGAGACGCATTAAAATCACATGAATTGAAATTACTTAAATTAAAGGATACCGGAAATATACTATTTTCAAAGATTTCTGAAAATAATACAAATGTAAAAATAGAGACAAATCATAAATTTTGTCCCGAAAACCCAGTTGAAATCGAGTATGAACTTATTGACGGGAATACCCTAAATGTTCTAAGCCTATCCCCAGAAAATCTTATTATAGAAAAAATAGCAGCATATAAAAATAGAAGATTTATAAGAGATTTGTATGATATTTATATAC
>JAJZWN010000113.1 GCA_021846695.1 Thermoplasmata archaeon | reverse complement strand
AACAGTGAATTGATGAAGAAAATATTCGGTGAATCTGTATTCAATAATCTGCTGCGCATAAAAGAAAATGAATGGAATGAGTTCAGGTCAGAGGTCACGGACTGGGAGATTAATAAGTACCTGGATATCTATTAATCTTTTAATTGTTCCGAATAACCATTTCAATATTGAGATAAAAAATTATTAACCTATAAATTTTCTTAACAGGCTGAGCTCGTAAATATATGATTTAACTTCTTCAAATTTCCTATTTTTAAACGCCATGAGCAGTAATTTAGTGTATAAATTATGTTTCTGCACATTATATGATGTCTCGGTTGGAATGCCTATGTTGTCTTCAACATATTTAATATCCTCCCTGATCATATCCAGAGTTTTATCGCTAATCTTCCAGATTTCTTTTAAATATGCAAGTGATTCGTAGTTGAAGTACTGTGCACTGGCTTTTATATCCTGTTCCATATAACGGTATAATTTCTTTAACAACAGCTGACTGGATTCCGGTAGGGACGATAAGGAAGCTATTCCAAGTATCTCCGGGGGAACTCCAATTGAATAAAGTGCACCAACAAAGGAAATTGCACGTGGCAAACTGGCTTTTCCTGTACTTCTAGAATACCCGAATAGCCCTATATGCAATTTCCGCTCCCTTCTCTTCGGAAGGTAAAATGTTATGTCATTAATTGGCTGTGCAATATCCTCTATAATTTTCTGAAATCTTTCAGAATATGTACCTACAATTTTCTTTATTATTTTTTCACTTTCTATATCTATAAATTCAGCTTTCTGTGGCGTATGTTTATTGATTAATTTAATTGAATCCTTAACCTCCTGATCCTTATAATCATATCTAAAAGCTGATTGTATGGAGAAAGTATAGTACTGATCGTATTCAGAAAGTGCCTTTTTTATATTTGCAGGACCAAGGTTTCCCCTGAATGGTGAAGACCCCGCCCCGATTATGGGATATATAGGCATCCCGGTATCTTCACTTATTTGACCCATCTTAGACGCTGCATATTTTGCAAGCAACGTTGCAGGAATCATTCCGTAGTTCATTGCCGGATCTGACCTTGCAATAAATATTCTCATGTATTCTGGAGAAATAACCCTGTGATATTCCTTCACAATATGCTCAATATTAAATATTGAATCTTTATCCTCTATCAATGGAATCAGGTTAATCTTCCCTGGAAGAACTTCCCCTGTAACATCCCTTGAATATACGTTATCATAAAGATTGATGGATTGTGCTCCCACCACACATTTTTCATAAAATTTGACCACATTCAGCATGCTCCTGTAATCTGTGGTGAAGGGAAGTATTACCTCAAATATTGGAGCTATGCCATTATTGAATATCCTGTTTGAAACATCATAATTAAGTGGTATGCTATTGAGAGTCTCATTCAGAATTTTTCTTTCAGCCCCTTCAATTAATGGATTTGGAACCCTGTATGTCAGGAAAATATCCTGCCCAATTTTGCTATTTTCAAAGAAATTGCGGTCCTTTGCAAATAATTTCCTTATAACATGTGTATCAACATCTTTCCCTTCTGCATCCCACATTACCTCCTGTATTCCTAATTTTTTATACGCTATGTATGCCTCTTCTATTTCGTCTTCATTTGTAATTATGTTTTTATTTGAACTCCATTCCGGCATCAGTGCATTGTCAGGATGCTGGGTTGACATTGTTTTTGGAATCATAATCCTTAATGCGAAGGATGTAAATATATAAATTGATTAAAAAAATGGCATCTGTCTCATTTATACATGTAAAATAAGAGAGGATTCAATAGAGTATCGCTTGTAAGCTATCAAAATATAACTCCTGTTTCTACTGGAAATAAAATATAATAGATTTAAGGGCATTACAATTGTTAGTCTTTCTCTATTTTTCCTTGCCCTCCATATGAATGTTATTATGTTCAATTGCGTGCATTGGTGGTGAGGGCGGATAACCGGTGATATCAAGCCCAGCTTCCCCGTGAATAGCCATATCACCTATTTTTAGCCTTGTATTGGTCTCCCGCAATGGAATAAACACCCCGATCAACCTTAATAAACCGTATGTCAATGCGAATACATATAATATAACTATAACTGCGGCAAATGCCTGTATGCCGAGCTCATAAAAATTACCATACAGGGCACCACGCAATCCCGGGTCAATATACTGTGTTACCACCGGATCGGCAAGTACCCCGGTTAATAATCCACCAACTACCCCGGCAACAGCATGTGATGAAAATACGCCCAGGCTATCATCCACCTTGAATTTAGGCTCTATTTTATATAGAAATATCCATGGTATTATTCCTGTAGCTATTCCTATTATCATTGCACCATAAATGTTAACATAACCTGCAGCAGGTGTTATTCCAACCAGACCGGCTATGGCTCCAACAGATGCACCGATTAATGAGGGTTTCTTGAAAAACTTCATATCCATGAACATCCATGTCATCATGCTTACTGCTGTTGCCACATTCGTATTTATTATTGCTATTCCTGCATCTATGGTAGCCCCATATGGATCGCCACCGTTGAATCCATCCCAGCCCAGCCATATCAATCCCAGGCCCAGCATTACCAATCCGAGGTTATTTGCCTTCATCTTCATTTCATCTTTCAATCTAGGGCCTATTACAAAGGCTGCTGCTAAAGCCCCTATTCCGGCATCAAGATGTATGACATAACCGCCGGAAAAATCTACCGCTCCAAGCTGGTTTAACCACCCACCTGCGAAAAGCCAGTATGCAACAGGGCTATAAACTATCAGCGACCAGATTGGAACAAAAATCATCCATGCTTTGAAATTCATTCTTTCTAAAATTCCACCCAGCAATAGGATAGGTGTAATAGCGGCAAATACAAATTGAAAAAACATAACTGTTGAATTTGGTATCGTTAATGCATCTTTTAAGGGTCCAACTATTGCCTGGCCGGATATAAATGACCCTGCACCTGCAGGTGATGGAATTCCAAAAATATAATACCCATCTATTTTCAATAAACTCGATGTGCCAAAGCCGAAATTATAACCAGCCAGAATCCATATTATAAGTACTGCGGCAAAGGCATATAAAGCCATCATCATGGCATTTACCATATATTTCCTTTTTGTCAAGCCTGCATAGTATATAGCCAGACCGGGTATGCTCATAAGCCCAACCAGAGTGGAAGCGGTTAGCATCCATCCATTATTTCCTGTGTTAAGCCATGATGTGCTATCGGGGATAGTTGTATAATACAATATCATGCTATTCAGTAACATGATACATAGTAGCAGTTCTTTATAGATAAATATTTTTCTTTATTTTCTGTCAATTATTTTAATTATAAGATATTATTCGAATAAAAAATATTTATTTGAGTATAATATGCCTTTAAGTTATAAAATATATAGTAATACGAAATAAATAAGTAAAATAAAAACTTTTAGATATACAAAGAAATTACGCATTAAGATAGAAATGT
>JAJZWN010000112.1 GCA_021846695.1 Thermoplasmata archaeon | reverse complement strand
AAAATGCACGTTGCATCCATAATATTTCTAATTACATTATCATTGCTGATAATCCCACAGGCAACAACATCAAGTGATCCATCAGTTCATTTTGATTCAAACCCAACAACAACATGGTATACTAACGCACCATATCAGTATGTGGCAACCATATCTTCGCCTTATAACTGGACCTTAAAAACGGATGCAACACTTCACATGTCAGATGGAAATATTGCCAATGATACGGCATCTCAAACCATATTCGGCATACTCACAACAGGTTCATACTGGGTCAATATTTCTATTTCATATCATAATTCTACAGGAAAAACAACATTGCTGACATATCAGAATTACACTCTAAATATAGTAAACAAACCATTCATATATTCAACGCCGGAAACCTTTTTCTATCCAGATTCTACCTATAATTACACCTATGAGGTTAATCAGGGAAACATCACAGGTCATTCATCTGGCATGTCATTGAATAAAACATCTCATACATTGTCAGAATACCTTACTGGCACATCCTATACTTTCTTCATTACAGTTTCAGATAAAAATGGAACATATACACAGGACTGGGGCGTAAGTTCAAATGATCTTTCAGCCATGACTTTTGACGCTCTTATAGGATCGGGCATTGTGAATGTAACTGCACCGATCACAGGCATTGGAGTAAATGATACAACCATATTCCTGAATGGAACGCCTGTTTTCACATCTATTGGACTGACACATCCATATTCACTGAATATTGTAAACAATCTATATTATACAATAAGCACAGATTCGCAGGCATCACAGGATGCGACAATATTCTTTAATAAACTTGCATCTGGCACATCATACAGAATATATCTCATCTATGATAACGGCACATTCAATGACTACGTTTCGAGCGCAACTGTTCCAGTAAGCGGGATACTATCATTTACCTATGTTCCGGCAACCATGCAGTTGGATCCAATAGTTGATTTGATTCCTTACACAGCACCACCGCCACAGCCACCGGCAAAGCAGATAATTCCACCAGCACAGAATTATGTGAATTATCTGGAAAGCATTTCAGGAATCTTGCTTTTAATAGGCTTATTGGCAATTTTCATGATGGGAATATTATACTTAAAAAGGAGTGAAGCTAAATGAAAAAT
Source organism: Thermoplasmata archaeon (assembly GCA_021846695.1). The sequence goes on along the minus strand of JAJZWN010000112.1, from coordinate 2,377 downwards.
GGAATGAAAATAATGAAATGGGCAATGATGGGAATTGTTGTTTTGAGCATGATCGCAATGGCCACAATCCCAATGGATAATGGCAGTGTAAAAATTCAGAATGCAAATGTGCAGGTATCTACGGATATTCATGAATTGAATGCACAGATATACAGTAATCTGACGATTTCAGGGGTTGCACCGGGGTTCTTATCAGAACAGCATCCTTCGGGATATCTGCCACAGGACAATTATATAATTGCGAGATCACCCGGCGCATCAACATTAACGGTGTCAGTGAATGGTTCATTTTCATACAATGATTATCCATTCGTAAACATAGTTGATCTGCCACTGGTATTGAATGTTTCAAAGGATACGCCCTTGATTATCACAGTTCACAGTGATTCGCTGAATTATACAAGGATTCTCTATTATAGGGCGGATGTGAAAACAAATGTGGAATATATAACATATCTGGAATCAATAAGTCCTAAAACCGTCTCACCGGGATACACCGTAGGAAATATATTTATCGCAGTTATTTACACGCTAACAGGCGTTGTAATTTCTCTTTTGATAACGGTGTTTACATTATCAGAACTAAGATCAAATCCGGATGTGGAAAAAAGATTGAAAGGAGGCACGAAATAATATGGTTGGAATAAAAAAAGATTTGCCAAGTATCGATGAACTCGATAAACTTGGGATAAAGGCAACGCAGGATAATGATAGGGAAAATAGAATTGAAGCGCTTTTGGAAAAAAGGGGTTGGGGCAAGACATTCAATTATGTTGATCCTTCAATCCGAAAGCAATTAGGATACAGAATTGTAAGAAAACTCATAGGCGGGTGGTATACAGTTGGTTCAACAAGATATCATCAGAGAGGATATGGATGGGCACTCGTTGTTGCCTTTATCATGCTTGGTGCAGTCATAAGTTCACTGGTTCAGATAAGCGCAGGATTCATCTATATTGCGGCATTGATAATCGGAATTTCTGTTGGTGTGCCACTTGCAAATGCAATTTACCAGAAAAAAACCTTTTCAATTGTCCAAATTCAACTCAAAGGGGTGGAAACGCCTGTTGCCTATCATCTGGATTCCAACAAGGAAAAGGTAATCGATTATATAAAATCAGATCAGACAACGGTAACCACATATACAATGCCAATCGAAGCAATGCCGAAACTGATAACAATTAATGTGAATGAATATACTTCAAAGGATGGGTCTCCAACATTGATAGCCACAGGCATACTTAAAAATGTCGTATGGGGGGATAGCAAATTCTCTCACTTGAGCCTTGATAAATTCCTATTTCTCGAAAAACCGGGGGATATGTATCCGCCGAAACTTCAAGACGCAATGGACAGCCTTAAGAAAGTTGTAAGCAAGCATAAAATTCCGGATGAGGATGCCGAAGAAATGCAGGAACTTTTGACAAAGGCATATTCTGCAATGGATGAATGGAAAGAGGCAATGGATGAGATCAAGAACAGATCGGGAAAGAAATATGTAAGAATGAAGATGAGCAAGGAATTCGACATTTTCCTAACAGAAGTGCCGCATACATTGAGATTGCTTCATGAAAAAGAGACTGAAATAATGCAGAAATTAGTCGAAAGACCTGACGAAACCGTAATTGAACCGTTGAACAGGGCAATAAGAATATCCACTGAATTTGGAACATCTCTGGAAATGCTGAAAATTGAATATGAACAGAAAGGCAGAAAGATGGGGATGGCAGAGGCAATGATGGCACTAAAGACATTGCCTAATATGACTGATATTGCAAGCAAGGCGGAAATATCCGAAACTGCAAGAAAGGCAACCATCGGGCAGGAAGCACTGGAAGAATTTAACCTGAAAAAGAAGCTGGAGGGGATCATGAATGGCGACCAAGAAGAGGACGAATGATTCAGGCGAACTTGACCCATTATTCATGTCATTGCGAAATGCACAGAATTACACAGCCTCTACCGCTGAAGTTCCTGATGCGTCAAAATGGACATCTGAAACAATACAGCAAATCATCCCTCTGTATGAGGTAGCGACTGATTTTGATATTCAAAAGAATATTATACTGCAAAGATGGGCATTGGAGATTCTCAAGAAAGAAAGAACAATGGTAAATGTCTCTGATGTGGCGGATAGGCTTGGGGATATAAAACGAGACCTGAAAAAGAATAACGAAACCGAATTGAATAAACGGACAAGTGAGGCAATCACGGATAATATCCACTGGCTGAAAAAGAAAGCGGCACAGAAAACACTTCCTGCCTTTAATCAGATGTCAGGGGGGATGTCTCTAATTGCAGGGGCATCTGCGAAGAATGAAGAAGTTAAAGAATTGAGCATCTACTCGCCGGAGATTCAGGAATTATTGAGCTGGAG
>JAJZWN010000022.1:5471-20608 GCA_021846695.1 Thermoplasmata archaeon | reverse complement strand
TTATAATAATCATATCTGGCGAGAAAGACAAGACGAAGGCAATGATAGGCCTTAACCTGGCAAATCACCTTAATGATGAGACAAGGGTAATACTATTCGGAGAGAGCGAAAAGCTTGCTGCATCAGGGGATGCTGACGTTACTGGATTGATCAAAAAACTTCAGGAAAAGGGAGTTATACCCATTGCATGCAGTGGTTATGCAGAAAATAATAAAATAGATGGTATCCTGAAAGAAATGAAACTGGAAATTAAACCAATATCCTCAGTAATAGCAGATTACGTTAAAAATGGATATACGCCAATTACTTTTTAAATTAAATATCTATTGAAAAAATTTTTTTTCTTGATTTTTGCCCTGAAATTAGTTTTATTTTATAAAATTCAACATTATAATATGTTGCCAGCTGTTTCATGATATCATAGTTGGCCTTATTATTCTCCCTCGGGGCAGATGTATATATTTTTAATCTGTCGCCTTCAGACTCTATTCTATGTTTTCCGTTTACAACTATCACGTGAATTATCAATCAATAGAAATCATTTAATTATTTATAACATTAACTTTGCCTGAATATATTCAACATAATAGCCAAAGATTAATATAAATACCAATTTCCCCTGTATGTGTAGTGCAATATCTTTAGGTTACAGTGATTTAATTGATAGTTTCCGTGGCGGGAATCTCGATGGCGTTTATCTGGTAGTCGCAACCGTCATGTCATATACCGGCATAATCAGGGCAGTGGACAGCGATTCAATAATAATGGATATCCCGCTCAAGTTTTACGCCGGGGACAACGTAATGTATACTCCCGTAATAATTGGAAGGGACGAAGTTCTTGAAATAAAGGAAGTACCTATCAGCGGATACATAAAAATAAAAACAAAAAATGATGGAGAATTCGCAGGAGAAATTGAAACTGCCTTTTCAAACAGAATGGTGATTGACTCCAATGGGAAAAATATAATAGTGTACTACCAGGATTTTGTAAATATAGAATAAATCTTATTTGGCGGCCTTCTTAACTCCATACCTCTTATTTTTTGATGATGTGGTTGCCCTCGCCAGTTTCAGGCTTTTTCTGGCTTTTCTCCAGTCAGAGGCAAATGTATTTTTCAATCTTGAGGTTTTTAGCAATCCCGATAGAATAATCCCGGTTTCCCTGTTCCTGTTAAGGCTTGACCTTGTAAAATTTTCAGACCCTATGAAAATCTTTTTGCCCGCGATCATTTTCGCATGCATATATAATTTATTTGCAGGCATATATTTAACCTTAACTCCGTGTTTTTTAAGCTGCTTTATATCGTCTATATCTGTGGAAGATATGGAACTGGGAACGATGAGTTTTACTTTCCTCCCCTTATCCATTAAAACTTTTAGAATTTCTTTGTCATCACCCATTTCTTCCGTTTCTATCAATAACTTTCTTTCCCTTGAAATAAAATCGCCCAGGGCTTTCTCTGACCCGGGTGAAACAATCAGGTATTTTCTGGGCATCTCGCCTGCGGCTTTATTCTCGAAATCAGCAAGAAAAATTGTTTTAAGGGATTTTATAATTTTTTTATCAGAGGTAATTGTAAAATATTCCCTGTTGGATGAGAATGCTGCTTCAGTAAAATTAGGTGTTCCCACTTCAGCCTGCCTTTCGGATACCATATATTTTGCATGGTCAAAAACATTAGGCTTTTCAAATCTTTCAGGGGCAACTTTTACTTTAGCACCGGTTTTTCTCAGGTTATCTATCTCTGCGTGTGTGCCATCGCTCCCGTTAATACCATACGGTCTGCCATCAACCATTAAACGTGTATCAACCTTCCTTTTTACAGCATCAGAAATTGCTTTAAGGATTTCAGGCTCATCAAGCAGGTATGAATTAATATAAACGAACCGCCTGGCTTTTTTTATTAAATTTACAAATGGCTTTACACCATCGTCTGGTTCAACATATACCTTGTATGACATATGTCATCATTGAAAATCCTCTTTATTAATATTTGCCTTAAAACAGTGTAAAGCTATGGATAATGCAATGTTTTTTCCATGTTATGTATAGAATATTTTACATGGTTTTTATTTGTGCATATATATTATGAAAGATAGTGTGCAATATAAGCCACTTATTTGTGCCTAAGATATTTATTACAATAACCCGGTTTGCCTCTAATGTTTCTTTTTCCTGCAATAAGTCTATAATAACATAAGTATATGTATGATAATGGAAACAGCTAGAATTATTGACGAGTATGATAAATACCGTAATAGCACATTGAATTTGCAGGCATCTGAAAATGTCCTGAGCCCTGATGCCAGAAAGGCTTTGTCCTCCGACATGGCTTCCAGATATTCACTCAGTATTGGAGACTACAACGCCTATGGTGGAACGGTATACTTCGACCGCATACTTGACCTACTTAAAGATAATACCTGCAGGCTGTTCGGCAGCAAATATTGTGATCCAAGGCCCTTGAGCGGGCACGTGGCAGCAGAAATGACGTTATTGTCTGTACTTGGAAAGAATAAAAATGTTATGGCAATTTCAGAAGAAGATGGTGGATACCCGGGATACTCCGGTGGGCATCTTGACCGTGTTCTTGGCTATAAATTCTATGAAGCTCCATATTCCAACTTTGACCTGGAGTATGACCATGTGGAAGAAAAAATAAAGGCAAACAATATAGGAACTATAATACTTGGCCAATCCATGTTTATAAAGCCATACGACATGAAAAGAATCAGTGAAATATGTGAAAAACATGGAACAAAAATCCTGTATGATGCATCACACGTTATGGGACTGCTTGCTGGAAAAGCATTCCAGCCAGATGCATTGAAATATTCAAATATAGTTTACGGATCTACACATAAAACATTTTTCGGGCCACAGGGAGGAATAATACTTACAGATGAAGAAGACATCTATAATCAAATCGAAGACAATGCAATATTCAATACAATGGACAATATTAACCTGTCCAGAATCGCATCGTTATCTATAGCAGTGGAAGAAATGCTTAAGTTTGGAAAAGTATACGCCGGAAGTGTTGTAAAAAATACTGCAAATCTCTCCCATAGCCTCATTGAAAATGGATTCGGGCTTTTGCCAGGTTCGGAGAACAGTGAAACACACCAGATTTTAATTGACCCTGAATATTTAAAAGGCAAGGGTTTCGGCTATCACTCGTTTTCAACGCAACTTGAGAAAAACAGGATTATAATTGACCGGTTCGGAAGGATAGGAACCCAGGAAATTACAAGGTGGGGAATATCAGATATGGAATCGCTTTCGGATATAATTACAGGTATATGCAATAAATTAAATAGGGCTGTAGAGATTAATGATATGATAGGCGCAAAAGCGCTTAAATTCTGGTGATATAATGAATGTTGGAGAAATCATGAAAAAGGATCCTATTACTATTGACAGCAATGCAAAAATTTCAGAAGCAATATCTAAAATGAGGGAGAACGATATACAGCAGCTTCCGGTTCTTTCAGAGGAAAAATACATAGGCATGCTTACCTATAAAAATATTTTAAGAAGGGGAAGTGTAAGGACAAACTCAAAAGCTTATAATTTCTCTATAATTGCACCCAGAATCAACGAAAACTCAAATGTAATGGAAGCAGTTAAATTATTAGTGGAAAGTGGGCTAAATTCAATACCTGTATTCCAGAAAGAGAAACTCGTGGGCATAGTTACCAGACTGGACATAATCAGGAATCTCTCAGATATTTATCCAGATGCAGCAAGAACCAAAAATTATGAAATAATGACAGCAGATGTTGTAACTGTAGATGCAAACGATGAAATCGAAGCTTCCTCACAGAAGATCAGGACACTGGACGAATTCGAAATCCCTGTTACCAACAATGGAAAACTTGCAGGCATTTTAAGACTGAAGGATATAATTAACAACATATTAATGGATAAGCAAAAAATAAGCTACGGGCAGTATACTTCTGGCAAATCAAAGGTAGAGATAGTTGCCTCCTCACTTATGGACAATCCTATCAACAGCACAGAGGATAACACTATTGTAGACACGGCCACCCTGATGGTGAAAAATCATCTTCACATAATTCCTATAACCGGAAAAGATTCAAAATTAACCGGTGTAGTAGGTATCACAGATATACTGAACTCGCTGGAAACCGGCACCGAAGAAGGATTTTACATTGAGATTTCCGGACTGGAGGAACAGGACAGGGACCTTTATGATATCACCTACTTTATGGCAGATAAATTTATAACCAATATATCAAGGATTATCGGGAACAATGGAAAGTTGCTTTTCAATATAAGGAAATATAAAACAGAGGGAAAGGGGAAATATTCTATCAGGACAAAACTTATTACCCCTAAATTTAGCATGGAAGACGATGGTTCAGGATATAACTATGGCAAGTGCATAAGAGATGTTCTAAACAATTATGAAACCAGGTTAAAAAATAAATAACCATATAGCCATATTTGGCCGCACCGGAAATATTAATTTTTCCCGGTGTTATGTAATTTACATTAAAATTTATTAAACTAAATATTTATGAAATAAAAATATATCAGAAAATCTCCATTAATTTTTCAATCTTTCAACCAGGTCATGGTTTATGTTAAGGTATTCCATCCCCTTCTTTATGCCCCTGCTTATTTCCTGTATATTTATTTTTGCTAGTTTTCCCTCTATCTCTTCCATGTGGTTTAATCCGATAAATGGAACTACCATTTCTATAACCCTTGAAGAGTAACCGGAACCGGCAAATATTGCCTGGATTTTCTCCATGATATTTTCCAGGTTATTGTAAATATATTCCTTTGCACCGGGATTTGCAGCTGCCAGCATATAATACCTCAACGAGTCCTGTGCCTTTATTTTCCTCTCAGATATAGCCTTCTCCACGGCATCGAAATTATTGTCTCCGGTAAGCATAGCCATTGCCTGTATTGTTTTAACCTTATCTTCATCCTGTTTAAACTTTGAAAGCATATCAAGCATTTTTTCTGCATCGTTGTGTACTATAGCATATGATGTGAGAACCGCAAGGCGCATATCAGGGTCAACCTGATCCAGAGACCCGGCAAATTTTGAGAGCTCTTCCGCATATCCCCTGTTTATTGTAGCAAATCTGTTTGCAACTATGCCTCTTGCAAGGGAAACGTTAATATTTTCTGATTTTTGCTTATCGCCAAGAATTTTGAGTTTATCAGCAAGATATTCCATATTTGCCCCAAGTATTTCTGAATTTTCAGGGTCAACAAGGTATAATGAGAACAGCTCATTGGATACCTCCCTGATTATTAAGGAATCATTCAATTCCATAAACTTACTTATCCTGGAAAGGTATTCTTTCAAAGTCAATTTGCCCGCCATCAGGAATGCATGCGAATCATTTAACAGCCCGAATATGTCTTTATTATCCAGTATGGCTATATTTTTGATTATATTTTCATACAGTGAATCAGAATAAAGGACACGGTAGAATCCAGTTTCACTGTCATTGAGTTTTATGAATCCCTGTAAATCAATTTCCATAGACTCCGAATCGAAAAGTATGCTCTTTACCTCTCCTGCATATTTGGCCGTTAGCGGTATCTTCCACTGGACATTTTGCTTTTTGCCATTTAACAGGAACCTGTATTGTGTAAGCTTTATCTTTCCACCCTCTTCCTTTGCCTCAATGATAGGATATCCCACATTCTGTATGAAAGATTCCATTACCTTCCTGACAGGGCGGTCAGAAACCTTGGCTATAAATTCCCACAGGTCTGACCCTGATGCATTTTTATACTTAAAATTTTCAAGATAAAGATGAAGCCCCTTTTTAAACACATCGTCGGTAACAAAGGCATTTATCATTCTTAATATGCTACCGCCTTTGCCATAGCTGATCTCATCAAAAATCTGTGAAATATCGTCCGGATGTTTTACCTCAACCTCAATAGGATGGGAATTAACCAGTGAATCCCCTTCCAGGGCTCCTGCAGTTTCGCTCACAAGGAAATCAGCAAACATGTCATAATCCACTTCAAGCTTATTCATTGCCTTATATGACATAAAGGTAGCAAAGCTTTCATTTAGCCAGAGATCATCCCACCAGTTCATAGTTACAAGGTCGCCGAACCACTGGTGTGCAAGTTCATGTGCTATTACTTCTCCCACAGCTTTTTTAACAGAAGACCCGGTGGATGAAGAAATATTAAGGTATATTTCCCTGAATGTTATGGCACCCCAGTTTTCCATCGCACCTGCGGCAAATTCCGGTACTGATATGAGGTGTTCCTTTGGCAACGGATAATCTATCCCAAAATAATCCTGGTAGAATTCTATAGCTTTCTTTCCAATTTCCAGAGGGTAATTAGATTCTGTTAAATGGCCTTTCTGTGCAGCAAGAATTAATTTTTTGTTTCCGTTAAATTCCAGAGAACGCTCATCAAATTTTCCAATGCCCAGATAAAGAAGATATGTTGACATCACCGGAGTCTGCATAAATTTTATAACAGTCTTTCCGTCCACATTTTCCTGTGTCTCCACAGGCATATTTGAAATGGCTTCCAGACCCTCATCTACCCTTACTGTAATATCAAAGGCAGCTTTGTATGATGGGTTGTCTATGCACGGGAAGAAACGCCTTGCGCCTGTTGATTCGAACTGGGTGGTGAACATATCGCCTTCCTCTGTGTGTGCCCTGTAGAATCCCTGGAGCTCCTCAGGTATTTCTCCGGAAAAATCGATTTCGGCAACTGAATCTTTGGTGATTATGCCGTCAACAACTATCTCCTGGTTTTTTATAAATTCTTTAAAATTTTTAATGCTATTATTTACCTTAATCCTTTTAATTTTCAGATTTACAGAGTTCAGAATTAATTTTTCTTCATTTCCATTGAACTTTATGGTTTCATGGCACGTATACGTATAATTTTTGCTGTTTATGTCAAGATCCAAACTATAATTATAAATCTGCATATGGCTATATCAGATTGTTGCTTATAATTTTTGCCAATAAAATTAATCAATACATTGTAAATTAGAATCCCGGGCACTATTTTAAGGATATTAAATGCTCAGGTTTTCCCGGTTATATATATTATTACCATTATCCACATATTTCAGGAAATATGTCATAAAACATGCAACGGGAGTAAAATGGTTATATAATCATTGGGAATTTCCATAAACATGACCAGAATAATACATATAAACAATCAAAACGAAAATTACGCCATTAAGGTATGTGCGGGGATTATTAAAAATGGTGGAACCGTTGTATTTCCAACAGAAACTGTTTATGGCCTCGGGGCAGATGCATTCAATCCCGGGGCATGCTCAAAAATATTTATTGCAAAAAATAGGCCTGCAGACAACCCGCTGATAGTACATATATCAAACATGAAGATGCTTGATCAGGTGGCATACATTGATGATGGGCTAAGGAAAAAAATGAAGAATATATGGCCATCTCCACTTACACTGCTCCTGAAAAAGAAAGAGTCTATACCTGATATTGTCAGTGCTGGCTTAGATACAGTATGTGTCCGCTTTCCAGACAATAAGATAGCGCTGGAGCTTATAGAAGCCTCAGGGCCAATAGCTGCACCCAGTGCCAACATTTCAACAAGGCCAAGCATAGTTGATTCTGAAACTGCAGTGGAGGAACTTGATGGAAGGGTTGACGCAATAATAGACGCAGGAAGGGTAAAGTACGGCGTGGAGTCCACAATCCTTGACTGCACAGCAGAGCCATACAGGTTGCTGAGGGCCGGGGCATTTAGCGTTGAAGATATAGAGTCAATTATAGGAAAAATATATGTAGACCCACTGGCAAAGGGCTATAACCAGTCAGATGTTGCACTTACCCCTGGATTAAAATACCGGCATTATGCCCCATCAAAGAAATTATTTCTTATTGAGAACGAAGAAGAATTCAAAAAATTCATATCATCAGAAGTTTCTAAAGATTTCATGGTCCTGTGCTCTAAAGAAAATGAAAAATACGCTTCCGGCGAATCAATTGTACTGGGTGGTGATATATATGAAATTGCACATAATTTATTCTACGATTTCAGATACCTTGATAATTCCGGGAAACTATACGGTGTTATCCAGGCATTTCCTGAAACAGGCATCGGGCTCGCAGTTATGAACAGGATAAGGAAAGCAAGTTTTATGATTGTAAAGGATAAAGAAAATATAGATAAAATATATAGGGTAATAAATGAAGCTTGACAATTACAGGTTAAACTGGGAGGTTATCCTGAAAAAGGAGATAGATTTCCTATCAAAAAAATACCCTGATTTAGATATAAAGGGCAGCTATTCCAGTGTAATTGAATTATTAAACGAAAATAAAATCAGATACAGAATTATCATGCATAAAAACGAGCTTGTAGGGTATGCCTATATTATGGATTCTACAGATAAATCAGATAGGCTTTATGCCGATATTGGCTTTACATCTCCTAAAAAAATAACCGAAGACCGGTTAAAGGAAATTTTTGAATGGCTTACAGGAATCGCTTCAAAGGAAAAGAAAAAATTAATGTTAAATCCAATTATTAATGGAAATGAGACAAGTGAAAAGTACCTTACAGACTCAGGATTCAAAACTATTGTAAGAAAGAGAATGGTGATGGACCTCAATGACTATAAATATAATAAACTGGATGAAAAATACGACATTTCAGGAATAGACGATATTAACATGGATTTATATTCTGACGCAGAGTATGAGGCATTCAAGTACACATCTGACAAATTTCTTTTCAGCAATAAAAGGGAGGATCGCCTTCAGACTGTAGTTAACCTTTTTAAAGGAGAATATGGGGAGATAATTAAGGAGGTTACAGTTATTATAAAAAACAAGGGCAGAATAAGTGGCGCAGTGGTGTCATCACGGCTTGGATTTGACAGGGCATTTATAGTATCAATTTTTGTCAAGCGTGCGTACAGGAAAACGGGCATGGGAAAATATTTGCTCTTTACTGCATTGAACAGGCTTAAGGCACTCTCGTACCATTACGTCTTTCTCTGGGTCAATGCAGAAAATTTCGCGAAGGATTTCTATTTGCACTACGGCTTCAAATATGATGATTATCCCGATGAGGTTATATATTACCTTCCAAATGGGAAATAATTATTGATTGCCGTGGCTATAATATAAGCCCTAACAAAAATTTAAGTCTAACGGTTAAATTAGAGGTACATGGAGTTATTCAATTTTGCATATTTAGCGGTCTTCATAATCGCTGTTTCATATATACTCATAAAAAATAGGGAAACATTTCTTATAAAAATTCTTGTTTCAATTCCTATAATGGTCGGGCTTGTATACTTTTCAGGTTCATTCTTTGTTCTTCCGGTATACCTTTTTTCTATGATAGTCAGCACGTATCTATACACTGTATTCTTTTACTTCCCATTTGCCGTAGATTTTGTCCTTATTATCCTATCCATATTTGGCAATTTCGTTCCTGTCAGGTTTGTTTTTGCCTCCATATCAATTTCCATACTCCTTTCAATGTTCCTGGATAAGAATATGAGAAAATATGATGTAACAAATAACGAAAATAAGGGCAAGGATATACAACGGGAAACATCCCGTGATTATTTCCAGATTTCTACAGGTGTCATTACAATTGCAATATTTGCTTTGGATGGAATAAAAGGCAGGATTCTCATACTGCTTGCAATACTTTTAATTTATCTTGGTGGCAATATACTTTATTTAAATAACAGGAACAGGCTGGCAGACCTGGTTTACATGATGGAAAGGAAGGACACGAAGTTGGGGCTTGGATCCATGTATCTTGCAGCCGGATTCCTTTTTGTGCTTTCATTTACCCGATCACTTCAGCTCATATACATCTCAGCATTTTTGATAATGATTGGAGATTCCCTGGCAACTATAATTGGAATGAAAATAAGGAGCAGGAAGCTCTTCTATAATAGAAGAAAGTCCATGGCAGGATTCCTGGGCATGCTTATCCCATCATTTCTGTTTGGCTTATTCTTCTTTGTTTACTTTATTTCAGCATTTTACGCAATCGGCGGGACATTTGCAGAATCCATATCAAACAAAATTGCAGATGATAATATCACTATACCTGTATCAATAGTTATTATACACTTTATAATATCAATGGTATAGATTATAGTGGACTATGTCAAAATATATATACCGTGTTGCGTTTTGGAAATAATGCGAGTGTGGTGTAGCCTGGCAACACGCGAGCTTGCCAAGCTCGTGCCCCGGGTCCAAATCCCGGCACTCGCATTCTACTGAACTTTTAGAATATTTATTAGATTTTTAAATTCAATTATAATGTTTAGCACATTGCCAGTTTTTAAATGGAAATATAATGCCAGAGTACCGGGCAAAACTTTTTTCTGAATAGCAGGGGTAGAATTGTTTATATACCTGAATTTATATAATTAAGGGATAAATATGGAATCGAAACCTTTATGCAAAACTACAGAGATAGAAGAAGGAAAAAGCAGGGAATTTGAAGTTGGAAACAAAAAGATTCTGGTTTCAAATGTTGGAGGAAAATTTTATGCCATAGATGCTTTGTGCTCACACATGGGAGGCGATCTGGGCAAAGGAAAATGTGAAGGCCACGATGTAATATGCCCTAAACACCATGCAAGGTTCAACGTTCAGACAGGAAAAGTGGATAAAAACATAAATGGTTTTTTTAAGGCTATGACCAGGAAGGAAGCAACGAACCTTAAATCATACGAAGTAAAGGAAAACGATGGAGAACTCTCTGTGGAGCTCTAATTTCTTTATGCCAGCAGATATAAAACTGCATATATGGCGTATTTAGCCAGGATTGTACTGATAATGTCAGAAATAAGCATAATACTTCTATAAATTCACAAGTTTATACATTATTCTATTAAAAAATAATAATGAATGCTGAACAGGCATTCCTGCGTATAGGGAATGACATAAAAAATTTAGAACTATTAGCAACATTTTTATACAATTCTCTATTATATAACTATGTTTCCCGAGAAATTTGAATACTATGCTCCAGAAAGCATAGAGGAAGCCACGAAATTTTTGAATGGACACGAAGATGCCAAGGTACTGGCAGGCGGCCAGAGCCTTATACCGCTGTTGAAACTGAGGTTTACATCGATTCCACAGCTGGTGGATATTGGCAGGCTAAAAGGCATGGATAGCATCTCATTCCAGGGAAATACCATGAGAATAGGCCCCATGGCTAGAACCCACTCTATTGCAGAGGATCCACAGATAAGGAAGAAATTCCCCATACTCAGTGAAGCTGCCGGGCTTATAGCCGACCCGCTTGTGAGAAACATGGGCACTATCGGGGGCGATATATGCCATGGTGACCCTGCAAACGATTTCCCTGCTGTTATGCTGGCTCTCAACGCCACCTTTGAAGTAACATCCGCTAAGGGAAAAAGGACAATAAAGGCACAGGATTTCTTCACCGATACTTTTACCACTGCACTGAACCCTGGAGAAATACTTACAGGAATAACGATAGAGGACAGAAATTCATCAGGCAGATATATGAAATACAAAAAATATGCAGGAGATTTTTCCATCCTTGGCATAGCTGTCAACCTGTCAATGGATTCAGGCAAAATAAAGGAAGCCGGAATAGGATTGACAAACTGTGGCGCAACAGCATTAAAAGCTACAGAGGCAGAAAAATTCCTGGTAGGGAAGGAGGTTACAGATGACAATATTGCAAAAGCCGGTGATTTGCTCCTGAAGGCTGCAGACTTCATGGATGATGACAATGGAAGTGTAAAATTCAAGGAAAAATTGCTTAAATACCTTTTTACAAAGGCTGTTAAAGGAATAGGAGGTGTACCGAAATGATCGTTAATATAAAAGTAAATGGAGAAGAATACAAAAAGGATGTTGAACCGAGAACCCTGCTTGCCACCTTTATAAGGGATGACCTTAAACTCACAGGCACACACATAGGATGCGATACAACGAATTGTGGAGCATGCACTGTGCTTATGGACGGCAGGGCAGTGAAATCATGTACTGTACTGGCTGCACAGGCAGACGGGCATGAAATAGAGACCATAGAAAATGAAAAAGACGCAGACCTTAAGAAAATTAAGGAAAGCTTTGTTGAGGAAAATGGATTACAGTGCGGATTCTGCACACCGGGGATGATAATGACCTCGCTTTACATGCTGAGGAACAATAAAAAACCCGACGACGACTATATCAAAAGCAACCTGGCTGGAAATCTGTGCAGATGCACTGGCTATGTCTCAATAATAAATTCAATAAAGAAAGCCAGTGAAAAAATAAATACTGAAAAGGTGAGGGTACCATGACCTATCAGGAGAGATTTGTAAACGGAAAAGGGAGATACCTTGATGATATAGACCTTGACGGAATGCTTTACATGTCCCTGGTAAGAAGCCCCTATGCAAGGGCAAAGGTAAAGAAAGTTGAGGGGGGATTGACCTCAAAGGACCTTAAGGCTTATTATGCGCTTGCAGAAGGTGACCATAAGGAGCCTGTTCTGGCCATAGACGAGGTAAACTACCAGGGCCAGGCTGTAGCTGCAGTATTCGGGAAAAACAGGTATGAGAGCGAAGACCTGCTTTCCACAGTAAACGTTGAATACGAACCTATGGATGCAATACACAGCATCGATGATGCCAAAACCAAGCCACCTATGTATAAAGATACAGCAGGCAACGTGCTTTCCCAGGAAGATATTGGTGTCAAATTCAATGAAAAGGATATACAGTACGATGTAAAGGTAACAGATACAATACTCCTTGACAGGGTTTCCGCAAATCCAATGGAAACAAGGGGCATAGTTGCAGATTACCGTGATGGCATACTTAATGTATACCTGCCTTCTCAATCCATTGTAAGGTCAAAGTCCGGAATCGTGAACTCCCTCGGCCTTCCGCCGGAGAAAGTAAGGGTATTCCTTATAGACAATGGGGGAGCATTCGGTGTAAAGGCCCTATTCTATCCTGAATATATCATAGCATGCTATGCTTCAATGAAGTATGGAAAGCCTGTGAAGTGGCAGGAAACCAGAACAGAGCATCTGCAGGCATGCCACGCAGGCAGGGGAGTAGAAGGCACGCTAACACTCTATGCAAAAAAGGACGGCACAATTACCGGCCTTGACGGGGAAGTCCTTCTGGACAACGGCCCCTATTTTGTGGATGCTGCTTCAGTGGATCTAGGAAACGTTATCCACGAGATTACCGGGCCATATTTCATTGAAAAAGCCCATATAGTGGGGAAATACATGCTTACAAACAAGGCTCCCAATGGTTATTACCGTGGGGCAGGCAAACCGGAAGCATCCATATTAATGGAAAGGATGATGGACCTGCTGGCAGATAAACTGAATATGGATATTGCCGATGTAAGGCTTAAAAATGCACTTGAAAAGCCATTTAAATCCCCTCTGGGGCTTGATGTAAATTACCCTACAAAGCCTTTCCTTGAGGACGCATTGAAATATTTCAATTACCGTGAATTATCAAAGAAGGAACATGTGGGCATATCCTTGTTCATACTGGACGAGGATACTGCACCTGGAGAGAGTGCAAGAATCATAGTGAAGGACGGCAAGGTGCATACTTACATGGGAGGCAACGTATCCGGCCAGGGCCATGAAATGTTTGTCAAAAGCATACTCAGTGATGAACTGTCTGTAGAGCAGGATTTAATATCCCTGGATTTGCAGGATACAGAAACCCTTTCAACAGGAGTTGGAACATGGGGTTCAAAATCTGCAATGACACATGGTTCTGTATTAATGCAGGCTGCAGAGGAACTTAAACAGCAGGTAAAAGAAAAATACGGCAAATATTCACCGGAAATACTACTGAAGCATGACTTCGACCAGACGTCATTCTATAAATTCGATTATAACGATAACCAGGTTAATTTCAATCTGGTTACATCAAAGATCAACGAAGCCGGCGATATAGAATCCCTGAAAGTAGGCTGCTATTACGATCTTGGCAAAGTCCTTAACATGACAAATGTTATGGGCCAGACAGAAGGAGGGGCATTGCAGGCTATCGGCGAGGTACTGTCTGAGACACTAAGGTATTCAGAGGAAGGACAGCTAATGACCACAAGCATAACAGATGCCGGTGTTCTTACTGCTGAACATACGCCTGAATTTGATATAAAAATAGTGGAAAACCCCTCGGTACTGAAAGACGGTGCCAAGGGGCTTGGAGAATCTCCAATGATAGGAATACCTGAAGGCCTTGCACGGTCTCTTGAGACACAGCTACATACAAGAATAAATGTAATGCCTATTACCCGTGAATTTCTATCCAGGAACCTTTAGGCACTTATAAATTTTTTAATTTATCCTGATATTATTTTTTATAACGGCATATATCCGGAATCTTTATGTTTCATATATTTTCTATAGATAAAGGCTATATAGAATTATGAATTACCTTACAGATTATCGCAAATGATATACAATAATCAATTTAAGGTAGAAGAGACATTGCCTTTTCTAGATGACATTGTAGCGCAATGGTTTAATACAAAATATAGCGAATTAAGCGAACCGCAGAAAAAGGCAATACCATTAATCCACCAGAAAAAGAACGTACTGGTATCATCACCCACGGGAACAGGCAAAACTCTCACAGGCTTCCTTTCAATAATAAATGAACTTTTTAAAAAGGCGAGAAATAACGAACTTGAAGATAAAATATACTGTGTTTACATTTCACCATTAAAAGCACTGGCAAATGATATAAATAAAAATCTTAATGAGCCCCTTTCAGAGATATATACCCTGGCCAGGGAAAAAGGGCTTGATATACCGGAAATCAAGGTGGCAGTGAGATCCGGAGATACCGCACAGAGTGATAGAAATAAAATGCTTCGGAAACCGCCACACATAATAATAACAACTCCAGAATCATTCTCGCTTGCAATAACCGCAACAAAGTTCAAGGAAAAATTTTCCAGCGTTGAATATGTAATACTGGATGAGATACATGAGGTTTCATCAACGAAAAGAGGGTCATTGCTATCATTTAACCTTGAAAGGCTTGAAAATCTCTCGCCGGGATTTGTACGCATAGGATTATCTGCAACACAGGCGCCATTAGACCTCATAGGTTCTTA
>JAJZWN010000022.1:0-4612 GCA_021846695.1 Thermoplasmata archaeon | reverse complement strand
GTTGTTAATGAAAAGGGCAGGATGATAGGGCAATTAAGCGATAAATTCGTCGAAAGGCTCAAGAACGGGGATATCTTTGTCCTGGGCGCCAAAACATACATGTTTCTGAAAGCATCAAAAAATAATATAACGGTTAAAGTGGCAACAGGAATGAAGCCCACTGTCCCATCATGGACCGGCGAATTATTGCCAAGGAGCTACGATCTTGGCATATTAATAGGGGAATTCAGGAAAACCCTCTATGAGAGAATAAAGAACGGTGAGGAAACAGAGAAGTGGCTTATGGAAAATTACCGTGTTGATTCATTCGGTGCCCGTAGCCTGATATCATATGTAAAAACCCAGGGGAATTTCACCATCCCCACTGAAGATTTGCTCTATATTGAAGGGTATATAGATAATGACCTCTATAGCATTATATTCCATATACCACTTGGCAGGAGGGTAAACGATGCATTATCAAGGGCTTATGGATTGGCTGTTTCAAATAAATACGGTGCCAATACCAGAATAAGTGTTAATGACAATGGATTTACATTAACACTTAACAGAAAAGTTCCTATAAAGGACGTTGTAGGGCTTTTAACACCATCAAATTTCCGGGACCTTGTTGACAGGTCAATCATCAATACTGAATTATTCAAACAGCGTTTCAGGTACTGCGCCACAAGATCATTGATGGTTTTAAGGAAGTACAAACAAACCGATATATCTGTTGCAAGACAGCAACTGCGCAGTGACAGATTACTCAGAATACTGGAATCTATGGATAATTTTCCGGTGATAAAAGAAGCATTCAACGAGGTAAAATATGATGTAATGGATGTTGAGCGTGCAGCATGGTTTGTGAACGATGTAATATCAAAGAAACATTACAAAATAAAGGATTATTCTACAGAAACAAGCCCATTTTCGTATAACCTTATACTCTCAGGGGTTTCTGATATAGTGCTCATGGAGGACAGGTCAAAACTATTAAAAGAACTCAGGAGCAAACTTCTGGATAAAATATATGGAACAGAGGGCATAGAATTTCTTATAAAGGACTCAAAGCTGGTTGAGAACTACTTCAAAAATAAGCTCCCGGCAATTCAGGATATTGAGAGTTATAGAGAATTTCTGGAGCATTTCCTTTACGTTGACCCTTTCAGGAAAAAATTTGACTCACCGCTGGAATATGCTACGGTTGATCTGGATGAAATGACTGAACAGCTTATAAATTCAGGAGAACTTATGTACTGTTTTATACGATCGGATCAGTGGGTATCCAGGGAATATTATCCGGTGGCGTACCATCTCTTCAGAAGGGAAATTGAACTGAATAGCAAAGATACAGAAGTTTACAATCATATAGACAATTCAAGTTTTAACGAATTGAAAAAAACAGGAATGCTGGAACAGGATCTGAAGGATAGCCTGATAAAACTTGAATCGGGCTACCGTATCAGAAAAATTATAAAAAACGGAAACCAGTATTACATAAGGAACCAGGAAATGCCTGAAAAACCAGCTAATGCAATGAAACAGGCAGTATCGCTCATTCTTTCATCATACGGGCCACTTTCTTTCGATGAATTGTTGATCAGGCTCCCTGTTGATAATGCAGAACTGGAAACAACGCTCAGGGAAATGGAGAGAAGTGGATCTTTAATCTTTGATTACATTACCCCGATTTTCATGAAACAGTATATGATGAAGCAGGATTTTGACGCCATTGTCAACAGTACATCATACGACGTGTCAAGAAAGAGGATATCAAATTTCTCCACAGATGTTGCCAGCATTGAGGACTATTTTGAGAAATACGGTTTTGCCTTCGATGTATATGATATAAAGGTAAGGACATCGCATTTCCGCCTGGAATTGCTGGAGAAAGCTATAAAGAATGGAACGGTATTCTATACCAGGGCTATAAAAAATAAATATGTTTACATTGCTAAATGGCTCATGGACATCCTCTATAACTTAAGGGCAGAAAAGAATGGGCCGGAAGAGGCTAAAATACTTGATTATATTGAAAAAGGCGTAGATACAGAAGAAAAACTTTCTGAAATAACAGGATTCGATATAAAGATAGTAAAGGCAGTAATTAAGAATTTGCAGTTTAAAATACAGGTGGTAAATGGGCCTGGTGGAAACATCCAGGTTTACAACCCTGAGACAGGGATAGATGTAAACAGCATAATCGAAAAATTCGGCCCTATTACAGGAAGGGAACTTGCAAGATTTTTCTGGATTAATCCTGGAAAACTGGATTATTCCAGGTTTGCTCCCATTTACTTCAGAAACGAAATTTATTACGGGGAGCTTCCTGACGCACCTGAAAATACATCTATAATTGTTAGAAAAAATGACCCTCTCAGCCTGTATCTCGGGAAATATGTAAGGAATGACGATTATAACGCACGGTTTATTTACCATGGTTCTGAAGAAACAATGTTTTACATGGAAGAGAAAGAACCCGGGTTATGGATTGAGAACCTTGATTTCGAAAGTGGAAAAAACACCGGATTTCTTGAGACTATTCAAAAAGCCGCAGAACGTACAGGAATGGATTCTATAATAATTGACAGTGCAGATCAGGGCCTTCTGGATACTGCAAGTGGCTATGGTTACAGGGTTTCAGGCAATTATATCTATAAAGGGGATTTCGAAGTTATAAATATGGACATGGAGGGGCTATTATCTATGGCCGTAAATCTTTATGGATCAAGAAAAGGAACAATGAATTATAACGAACTCACCCGAATATTCTTTGGATTCAGGACAGATATGGAAGCATATTATTCCGGCATCAGGAATGTGGAACTGGAAAATTACTATAGTTCCATGCTTATATATACATTTGACGGGCCATTCAACGTGCAGGCATATGGCACAAAAAATGTCATAGCCCTTTATAAAGCTATCAGGAAACGTGAACTTACAGAGGAAGAAGAGACTGTGTATAAATACCTGATATCAAGGAATGCCACGGAAAACGAATTGGTTAAATCACTAAAAATGAACTCTTTTAAGGTTAAAGAAACTATAAAATCACTGTATAGCATGAATGCTATTGCAAAGGACAAGTCAAAGAAATATATAACAATAAATGATGAATACACAAGGATAGAAGCAATAGAAATCCTGTTAAGGGAACTGGTAAAGAGAATTGGGTTCTTTGATATAAAAATATACAGGAACATGGTAGGAATTTACACTGATGTAGAATATAAGCTGGTTGTTTCGAAACTTCTGCATGAACATACAATAAGGGAAGTACTGGTACCGGGAGAAAACCGGCTTATCTACATAGGCATAGATTTGCCAGGAAAGGCCATTAAGCATAAAATCTCAAGGATAATCCCTCCGAAGGACATTATAGCTTTAATATTCCCGGATTTCATCAAGCTAAAGTTCCATACGGTGAATAGCTACCTGTTCTTTATGGAGGATTCAATTAAACTTTCTTTCTCTGTTAAAAAAAGTGGCAGGTACCTTGGCATTAAGAATATTGTAGGGGATACCAGCTATAGGGATATGGCGAGAATCGAATTTAACAATACTGGATATATACTGTCAAATTAATAAAATTAAAATACCAACTCTATAAGCGTTCTACATGAATGAAATTTGGAAAAATAGCAGTTTATAACTACTTAAAGGAAAGATGAATATCATTACAGGTATGTTATATATATTCCCCGGATTAGAGATCGAAATACGATTTAATATTAACGTCTATATATTTATAACGTGGTATATGTGAGCATTAATAATATTAAATTGGGTAGTATATAAACAAGTATATAAATAATGGAAAATAATGTTTAAAAAGAGATAAGAATTAATTATCGCGATAATATAAATAACTTAATCTTAGTTATTACATGCGAACAAAAGCTACACGAACTCTGAATTAAATGCAGAAATTAAATGGGTATTAGCAATAATATATTGCTTTATTAATGATTGATTTATTATTTAGTAGTTAACCTTTTCTAAAAGGTATCCGGTAAATATAGGGCAAAATTTAAATACATTTATAAATTATCTAACTAATGAAAAAAGGATTGAAAATTATAATAGTAGTTGTGGTTGCAATAATCCTGGTCAGTACAGCTTTTTTGGTACTGTATCATCCGACGCATGCATTCACAGACACATCGCAGACAGCCGCCCCAGAACAATTGGACCCTGCTACAGGATTTTTTACCACTAATGGGCCTCTATTCTCGGCAGTGTTTCAAACTCTTGTAGAATATAATGGCAGCTCCACAAATGTGACACCGGTACTGGCTAGCCATGTTACGAATTTAAATGATACACATTACATATTCACAATGAGAAGTGGTGCCAATTTTAGCAATGGCCAGCCTTTAAACGCAACATCTGCATGGTTCTCATTTGCAAGAGGTATAGTAATGGGTCAGGGGCCCTACGCAGCTGATTACTCTGGAACATTGTTCAATGGAACTATGGCTGGAATAACCGGAGTGTACCTTCCTGTTGGCATAATACCTGCACTTATAAATGCAGGTTATCACATATCAAACACAACGTATAAGGTAAATAAAACTGTTACTATGAATACTTACAATTACACAATTGCAGGAAACGACCTTGCAAG
>JAJZWN010000021.1:18392-20627 GCA_021846695.1 Thermoplasmata archaeon | reverse complement strand
CAGTCAACTATTTATTAATTTATTAAATACCATAACATGTCAGATATTAAAGAATTGGAAGGCATAGCTTCTGAATTTATAGATAAAAGAGACTGGAGGCAGTTCCACACAATCAAAGACCTTGCAATGAATTGCTCTGTGGAATCCAATGAACTTTTAGAGATACTTTTATGGAGAGATAAGGAATTTGAAAATAATATATTGAATGGCAAGGACAATAAATCACTGGAAATGATAAAAAATGAAGTCTCGGATATATTGTTTTCATGCTTTGCCATTGCAGATCACCTGCATTTCAATCTTGAGGGTGCCTACAGGCAGAAAATGAAAGAACTGGATAAACGGTATGATCCGGATAAGGTAAAAGGAAAGCTGGTAAAAATACCCTCCCCGGATCATAAAAAGGAGGATTAAATCAGTAATTTATTTTTTATGTAAAGATCATAGAATCTCGTCCCTTCACCCATTAACATGTCAGGTTCGCCCTCTTCCAGCGTTTTGCCCCTGTCTATGTAATATATATAATCAGAATGTATTATAGTCTGGAGATGGTGTGCTATGATAATTATAGTTTTTCCCTCCATAAATTTGAATATTGCACTCTGAATTATAGATTCATTTTTCATATCCAGCTGTGATGTGGCCTCATCCATTATTATGATCTGCGGGTTATTAACAGCTGCCCTTAATATTGAAACTGCCTGCCTTTGCCCTTCGGAAAGATTGGACCCACGTTCACCTACATTAGCATATAACCCCAGAGGCCCGATAATGCTGTCAAGCCCGAGGCTGGAGATTTTTTCTTTTATTTCCTCTTCCGGAATGGAATAATCTGCAAATCTTATATTTTCAAGTATAGTTCCATCGAATAGGAACGGATCCTGCAAAATTACCCCAAAAAGCTTTCTGTATTCCATGGTATTAAAGTTATTTATATCCACCCCATCCATGGTTATTGTTCCGGTGTCAGGTTTGTAAAAATTCAATATAAGATTTGATATGGTGGTTTTTCCTGCGCCTGTTTTTCCTATTATTGCTATCCTCTTGCCTTTTTCAATAACCATGGAAAGATTGTCTATTATCCTCTCTTTCCCATAGGAAAATGTGACATTGTTGAATTTGAGCTTGTCCGTGAATGCAGGTATGTTAGAACCGTTGGTTGTATAATCATTTTCTTCATCTATTATGCGGTAAATTCTCTCTATTGCTATGGAGGAAGACTGGTATGAATTATAGAACTGGGACAGTTGGACAATAGGGTTGAAAAAGCTCTGGACATAGACAATAAAGGATACAAGGATTCCAATACTTATAACCCTGCCAAAAACCTCTGCACCACCTTCATAGAGTACTATCATTATCCCTAACCCCTCTATAATCTGGACTATGCTTGAAAACAGTGAGGTAAGCCGCACTGCGCGTATATTGGCTTCATAATTATTTGAGTTGACAGTTTCAAAATTATCATTGAAAACATCTTCTGTTCCGGAGCTTTTTATTGCTTTTACCCCGTTAATAGATTCTCCTACATTGCCTGTAAGCTCTGCTATCCTTCTCCTCACATTCATGTAATTGAATTTAATTCTTTTATTCATAAGAAATACAGTTGCAAGCAGCATCGGGATAATAATAACAGCGTATACTGTAAGTAGTGGGTCAAGGTAGATCATAATAAATATGGAAGCTATAATTCCAGCTATGCCTGCAACTACCTGTGGAAGCTGGAATGTAAGAAAATCTGAAAGTGTTTCAGCATCATTGGTTATCCTGCTTATAATCTGCCCGGCATTCTTGCCTGCATAGTATTTTAATGGTACGTACTGAAGATTCCTGAATGCCCTGTCTCTGAGCCCCTTTATTACGGCCTGGGATGTATTCATCATGTATTTAGTCCGCCTGTTTTCTGCTATATAATTTATTATATAAATGCAAAGATATAGTACCGCCAGAATTATAAGTATTTTAAATTTCAGGGCTATAATAGAATCTGTAGCTATACCTATTATGTAAGGCCCGATCATTGCTATTACAGATGACGCCAGTATGGCGGAAATAATTATTGTGGAATTCCTTTTATATGCAAGTATCTCTTTTAAAAGCCTGATAAAATAATTATTCAATCGCATCACCCCTGAACTTCCCGGCAAATATATCGGAGAAAGAACCATTGCTCTTTATCAAGTCCTTAATATAGCCATATTCAGTAACCCTTCCCTTTTCAATAACATATGCCCT
>JAJZWN010000021.1:0-17743 GCA_021846695.1 Thermoplasmata archaeon | reverse complement strand
TCATTGTTTATTGCGTTAATTCTATCGAGGCTTGCCATGCCATTTTCATAGAATGAAATATAACGCCCATAAAACCTCACAGGGCGGAGAACCAGTGTAAATATATTTACCGCTGCAATGACACTCCCAACTGAGATAATAGAATTAATGCTTTCTATTCCGCCATATATTAAAACAAATCCTATTGCAAGGCTTAAAAAGAGTGCAAGAAGTGGGTTATACAGAGACCTTACGCCTGCTATTCCCTTATAATCATCGAAATATGAATCAGTGGAGTTATTAAATCTTTTAATTTCCTCCTCTTCAGCAGTGAAGCTCCTGACAACCCTGTTTCCGATAATATTCTGGTTGATCAGGTTGTTCATTGTTCCGTATTTATCCCTCAGGGCACGCCAGTACTTTCTTTGCTTCCTCTGCATAACAAGGGTAAAATAAATTATTGGTGCTATAACCACGAAAAATATTACTGTAAATCCGTAATATAACCTGGTAAGGTCAATGCCTGCTATTATAATAAGGAATGTTACACTGAAAAGGTTAGAAAGTGACATATTTACAAGCCTTCTAAGTGTCTCTATATCCATGGTAAATTTTGAAAGTATATTGCCGGTAGAATTGCTATTAAAATATTCATAGTTTTTTGACAGCAAATGTGAAAATTCATTTTTTCTGAGATTGTAAACAAATTTCTGGCTTGCCTTATTTGCATAGTAATCAATGGCAAAATCAAATATAGATGATGCCACCGTTACACCAAAAATAAGAAGGGCAAAATGGAGGATAATAATATAGTTTTTTCCAACCAGGTTGTTGACAGCATCTCCAATATATAGTGGAACAAGCAGCCGGAGATAGGCATATGCAAGTGATGCTCCTATTACAACAATGATAAGATACCATACACTTTTGATGTTTTTAAATATAATTGAATATCTGTTCACAGTAAAATATAATTACGTCTGTTTATTTTTATTTTTTGTATATCCATGGAATTATAATATTCCTGCTTCTGTAGATGATAAACGGTTAATGATTGGTTGAGCCGTATAATACATAAATAAACTTATATAATTACAATAAATAAGGGATGATATGACAATTTATCAGGGTAAAAGTACAAAGAAGTTTACAGGAGGAAAGTTAAGGAGGGAGCATTCAAAGAGAAGGTATGAACTCGGCAGGGAACCCTCATTCACCAGAATCGGTGAGACAGAACGCAGGAGCCTCAGGACAATGGGTGGCAACAGGAAATTGCTATTGCTGAAAGAGCAGTTTGCAAACATATACAACCCGGAAGACAAAACCACAAAGAAGCTGAAAATATTAACTGTAAAAGAAAACAATGCTGATCCCCATTATGTACAGAGAAATATAATGAATAAAGGCACGATAATATCTACAGAAGAAGGAAATGCCAGAATTACATCAAGGCCCGGGCAGAGTGGAATTATCAATGCAGTATTAGTAAAATGATAACACTTTATTCACAGTATTTTAACCCCGCCATATCAAGAAAATACGGGCGGAGGATCAGCAGGGAAAGGGCAAAAAATTATTCCGATGATAAGCTGGAGCAGATATTAAGAACTATGAATCTCAAATATGAAGTGAGAGATGCCCATTATTCAAGAATTCCATATGAGGATTCAAAAATGTTTGTAATTGACGCTGATATTAAAAAATCAACAATAATAAAAATTATCAATGAGAAATTGTAGATTATTTTTTTCTATAGTTTCCTGAACTTTTCTTTTTGGCTTCATAATACTGCATGGGATGCTTTATTCTTGCACACAATGGATCATCACCCATGTAGCAGAGATGGTTAGACCTCAGGGTGGAACACTTGGGCGGCGAATACTCTGTACCTGATATTACACCTGTAATATGGTTAACCTGGTATGTTGCGAGATCCTCCTTATAATCAGGGGCAAATTTAAATAAATTTAACATATTTTCATTGCTCATCCCCGCGCTGTGGAGGAAGCTGGCAAGTGTAAACCTGGCAAGATGGGCAAGGTTTTCTCCGTCCCGCATCTGCGTAATATATGTTTTTATGCATGGAGGGAACATTGTAAAATCAACTTCTCCCAGTGATATTGTGTTTTTAGACTTTATTTCCAGGAAATCCTTCTTTATTTTCTCAAGGTCCCCTATAAACTTCCGGAAGATATTCTGGGAATCACCCGGGCCCATCCTGCTATAAACATCCATCAGTTTCTGTACAAAATCTTCCCTTAGAAGGTGTATAAACTGATTTTTGCTTAAATAGATAGTCCCCCTGCTTAGCTTCTGATATACTAACCTGTATTTATATCCTGAAATTTTTTTGTTGTTTTTAATAAAGAAATCGAATGGGATATGAAATGTATTTCCATCCACCGTTGCTTCTATCCCTGCACTGTCACAGTAAAATATAATATTTTCATTGTCTTCCTTTGAAATCCTGTTGAGTTCCCTTTCAAATACATCCCTCTGGGTAATGGCGAATCTTGATGTCATTCCAGGTTCATTTATGTAACGGAGCATCCACATTGCAATGGCAAATGCATTCTTCCCCATTGTAATATTATAGCCCTCATTATCCGCGTATTTCCGTACGACCCCATTCAGGTACTCAAATGCTTCCCTTACCGAACTGCGGTTCTCAGGAACGAGGGAGTTTACTATGCCATCTATTGCATCAACATTTTCGATGAGTTTAAAATCAACAAAAAAATTTGATGTTATCATTTTATAATTCCAGCAGTTCCCTGGGTGCAGTTGTTATTTCCTCATGGCCGCCATCCTTTATTATCAGGTCATCTTCAATCCTTACGCCGCCGAATCCCGGTATATAAATTCCAGGCTCGTCTGTAATAACCATATTTGCTTTCAGTATGAAATCGGATGATGAGGATAGTGCAGGGTGGTCGTGGACATCCATGCCTACACCGTGCCCGAGGCCATGTATAAATCTGCCAGGATATTTTTCGTCTATTATTTTTCTTGCAATCATGTCTATATCCTTTCCATTTACTCCTGCCTTCAATGCATTTTTGCTCTCCTGCTGGGCTCTTTTTACCGTTTCGTAAATATCCTTCTGCTTTTCATCAGCCCTTCCAAAAACCACTGTCCTTGTTGTATCCGAGCAATATCTGTGGTACAATGCCCCGTAATCGGTTAAAACAAAATCATTTTTCTTTAATTTTGCATTGCCTGGCATATAGTGAGGTATAGCGGAATTTTTCCCGAAAGCCACAATAGTGCTAAATGATTCCCCTGAGGCACCGTTTTTCATCATTGCATAAACTATATTCGCTGCAAGCTCAGACTCTGTCATGCCTTCCTTCAGTGTCTTTGTAAAGTCTTCAAATGAATCACTGGCTATTTTTGCTGCCTCCCTGAGATCCTTTAATTCTGATTCGTCCTTAATTTTTCTTGACTCAGCAATGGATTGTGAAACATCTATAAATTCCTTGTCGGGTATAATTTTCATTAATTGCTTATAGAGGTCTAAGGTAAGTGCAGAATAATTAAGCCCCACATTGACATCATTTTTAAATGCATTTTTGATTATTTCATTTTTTTCTGCTGTTGTATTATAGATAAGCACTTCAAATCCGGTCTCCTTTGCGGCTTCTTCCTCAAGGGCTGATGTTATTATCGTAACTTTTTCTGGCTTTACGTGAAGTAATGAACCTTCGAATATCCCTGATTTGGCTCCCGTAAGGTAAAAAAATGTTTTATCGACCTGATTTTCTCCGCCATTCATTATGAGTACAGAATCAACGTTCCTCACATAATCAAATATCTTTCTTTCTTTCATTGTTGCCCATTTTATTTATTAATATAACAATTTCGATTAAAATGGCAATCTATTTTAATTTGCCAATTATACCTTCCTATGTATGATAATGTATTTTCCGGCAAATTTTTTTTCCAGGGTTCCTTTCAGGAACTGGACATTGGTGTTGAGAGTGGAATAATAACAGATATTAAAAAACATATAAACCATGAAAGAAAGATTCTGAAGAATGCTATTATTCCTGCCGGAACAGATACGCATGTACATTTCAGAGACCCCGGGGAAACAGAAAAGGAAGACTTTTCGACCGGAAGCATTTCAGCTTTATTTGGTGGGACAACCACTATTTTTGATATGCCAAACAACAGAAGGAAAATAGATAATTATGCAGCTTATAGTGACAAGCTTGCCATAGTAAGAAGAAAGGCCTTCTGCGACTTTGGATTGTATTCCATGTTTACGGGCACCAATGCAGATATTATAAGCAGTGAATCTTCAGGGATAAAAATCTACATGGGCGAAACAACAAATGCCCCCGGTACTGTTGATTTTACGGAGAAAGGAATACAGAAGATAAATAATATGAATATTCCAGTGCTGTTTCATGCTGAAGATGGAAAATGCCTGGAAAAACATTCCGGGATAGCAAAGAACCTGAAAGAATATTCAGCCACAAGGCCCCCAGAATGTGAAGACCTTGCAATAGACAAAGCAGGGAACATGAAATTTTCTAAGGGCGTTATTACACATCTGACCCATGATTTCACCACAGCTTATGTTAAGGAAGTAACACCACACCACCTTCTTCTCAATTATGATATGCCTCTAGGGGCATATGGGAAGGTAAATCCGCCGCTGAGATCAAGGGAAACACAGAAAGAACTCCTGAATGGCTTAATCTCTGGAAAATTTAACATTGTTTCCTCAGACCATGCACCGCACATACAGAATGACAAGGTTGATTTTGAATATTCTAAAGCCGGGATAATCGGTGTTGAAACCAGGATTCCGCTTATGCTAGCCCTTGTACAGAAAAAGATACTGCCATTCGATATATTTTATAAAACATGCATATTGAATCCGGCCCTGCTGTTTAATCTCAAAAAGGGAGAAATAAAAAAGGGCAATTATGCTGATTTCATGTCAATTGATTTTTCTAGCATGGAAAGGATAAATGATTACAGGCTCCACTCAAAAAATCCGGGGTCGCCATTTAATGGATTTAATGGCATTTTCCCGTCAACTGTAGTTATGCGTGGTGAAACAGTTATAGATAATGGTGAACTGGTAGCGGATAGGATGGGAAAATATATAAAACCTGCCGTGGACAAATCCTAAGGCTGGATTTATATAAATATTTCCTGTCTGGTTGAATGCAGCATAGATAATGGGTTAAACGCCTTTTATTCCATATCAGATAATATTGAATTTTGCCATTACATCGCCTATTTCATACCCATATGATTCGGGGGATACATAATCGCTAATAGATTTTAAAGAATCTGTTGCATTATCCGGGCATGCCTTTTTAACAGGAAGGGTGAACATGGCATTATCATTATCAGAATCACCGACAACCAGAATTTCATCCCAGTTAGCGTTAAACATTTTCTTTAAAATTTCCACTGCATACCCTTTGTTCTGACCGGGATTCATTATATGCCAGGTAAACTTGCTATTTACAATTTCCAGATTCCATTTTTCTGCTTCTTTAGATACAATGGCTTCATTTCCCGGGTCCATTGAAAATGCAGCAGATGTTTCCCGCCACTGGTTTGTGAAATATGGAGTGGCTAATGACCTGCTGGATATGTATTCAAGGAATTCTAATGGCTTTGTTTTGTCAAAAAATTTCTCTATTGAACCATTATAATACATTATGCCGCCATTTTCACCGAATACCGGGGCGTTGATGCCAAGAAATGTTTTCAATCCGTACATTACCGGTATAACATTGCCACTGATCAGTGATATTTGCAATCCGCTTTCTATGCCCTTCTTTATGCTGGTTATCGCTTCCGGGCATATAATGCGGTTCTGGTCCGTTATAGTCCCATCCACATCAAGCGCCATAATTTTAATCATAAACGGCAATATTTATAAGATTAATAAATATTTATAGAAATGAAAGACCGGGTACTTATAAACATATCAAAGGAACGGATGCAGACACTTTTCAATGAAGCAGAGAATACAGAAAACATTGCACTGGCAAGAAGATATATAAGATTAATGGAGAAAATAGGGATGAGAATGAATATTTCGGTAAATACTTCCATAAAACATTCTTACTGCAAGCATTGCAAAACGCCATATAAGAACCCTGGAATCAAATTGAAAAATAAAATGGTACAGGTCCGCTGCCCCTACTGTGGTGAAATAAGGAGGATTCCGTTTAAGAAATAGAAAGATGCAGAATTTTTAATCCAGAGTTTCGATTTCAAAGTAAACGTTAAAGCCCTGCAGTGTTGCCTGTATTTTGTCCGCAAACCATATTGCATCGTCGGCTGTTGCTGAATCAGGCCACTCGTAAACCATATCCTGTTCACCTTTTATAAGCGAGAAACCAAGAGACCTTAATCTACCTACTATTTCACTGGGCTTTGTACCCTCACTGTTGAATATCACCTTAAGGAATGTCTTCATATCACCTTAGTGCCGCAACGTATAATTATTTTTCCTTAGGCAGGTCCTTTCCGATCCTTGATGGCCACCAGTTATATTTATCCATTACTGTCATAATCGCAGGGACAAAAAACATCCAGCTTACGAAGGTATCTATCAGAACACCCAGGGCAAGCCCGACTCCTATTTCTTCTATTATGCCCAATCCACTGAAATATAATGCACCGAATGTTGCAAATAACAGTAAGCCCAGTGTAATTATGACACCGCCATTTTCCACTATGGAATCCTTAACAGCCTCTGCTGTATTCATCCCCTTTGAGATGTTTTCCTGAACTTTGGTGATCATGAAAATATCATAATCCAGCCCTACGGCTAACAGGGTGATGAATACAAATAACGGAAGGAATATAATAACAGGCAGGTGAAGCAGGTAATAGAAGATAATGTATGTAAGCGACAGTGCCAGCATAACAGCAGCCATAACCATAAGGATAAGCCTTACTGGAGTCAATGCAGATGCAAGCTGTATCAGCAGAATGATAAATATTGTAATTCCAAGCAATGGAACCATATTATTGAAAGAATGGGATGTGAAAGAATATGCATTGTTCAGATATTCTGTAGTTCCGCCAACATAAGCAGTATAGTTGCCTGAACCGTTGACTATTGAGGGCATTTTATTTACATAGTTCGTTGAAGGATTGCTCCAGGCCACGTTTGAAAGGTACACTACAATTTCAACAGATTTGTGGTTATGCCCTATATATGTGGCAGTTTGATTTAGATACTGACTGCTATAAACTAGTGAAGATACAAGATCCGTGTAATTGACCTTCTTTTCATATGGATATCCGGGCCCTGAAATGCTGTGGACATAAGGCGAAGCCGCAAGTTTATCCTCCATTGCAAGGGTTTGATTATACTCTGTACTATTAAAAGTAATAGCCCCGGTTGTATTATTTACAGTCATAATTGGTGATGTGAAATTTACCATTACGTATGCAGGGTCAAACAGGTCATATCCCAGGGAACTGTTAATTACGCTTGTTGCCTGGACACCACTGCTTGCAGGAATCAGTTCAAAAACATCCATGTTTGTTGGTGTTGTGGAATACAGGAACAGTGCTCCAAGTGCCACTATAACAAATATTACTATGATTTTTTTCCTGTTATTTAAAGCAACATGTGCAACTTTTTCCATTGATTTTTCAAATGGAAGTTTCTGGTTTTCTTTAATTTTTGCAGGCCAGTAAGTTTTCTTTCCCCACTGTGCAAGTATTGCAATTAACAATGTGTTTGCAATAATTATCGTAACCACAGCAGCTATGGCATTGGTAAGCCCTGCATCACTGAATATCGGTATATTTGATATCCATAATATAATGTACGAAAGTGCAACAGTTGTGCCCGAAGTAAATACTGCATGCCCGGCCCATTTTGCAGATTCAGGTATTGCATCTTTGTTTTTTGCCCTCAATTCTGATCGAAATCTGGAAAGAATATACACGGAATAATCTGAAGCTATACCCAGGATTAGTATTAAAAGCAAAGTGGGCGTTATGAAAGATATGCTTGTGTGGAAAATATATTTGTATAGCAGCCCGTTAATTCCAGCTGATATTACTGCCGAAAAAACAAATATCATGAATGGAAGGAAAGCTGTAACAGGAGACCTGAAAAACAACCCTACAATTATTATTGAAACAATTATTCCTATTATTAAAGCCACAACCATGCCATGCAATGATTCACTGGCCAGCTGATTATTGGCTACTGTAGATCCTGCGAGATAAAATGAACTCGATGATATTTTGGAACTATATGTCTTTTCAATTGAATTTATGTGTGACTGCTGTGCGGCTGTAATATTGGTCTTATAGGAAAATATCATTATCAGTGTTGAATTTTTCTGGTTCATCAGAGATGAGGAGGCATAGCTGGACGGCAATACCGGAAATTTGTTGTATGTTGTATTGTTAATTATATTACTAACAAACGCATTGTAATTCTTACCTGAATTGTTGTATAATGAGTATAAATAATTACTGTAATAGGGCGAGTTGATCTGTATAAGCGGGTTGGCTAAAGGTTTTGCGTTATTTATTAAATATATCTGGGAACTATTTACAAGGCTTACAACGTAACTTTCCATGTAGGGTTTACTTTGAAAGGATGCCATATTATGATAAATTTTATCCACAAAACCGTAGATTTCATTAGGAGTTGTGAAATTTAATTCAAAAAGTAAGTCTTTAAAGGTTGAATTGTAGGGAGAGGTTTGCGTAATATTCTCAGCAGCCATGGTTACATTATTGTTCTTAGATAGATTCGATAATGTATATTCTATCATGAATCTTGTACCAGTTTCCAGCTTATAAGTACTATTTGAATAACTCATCAAAGTTTTATTTTCAACTGTAAAAATACTTGTAGTACTATTATACCCCACATTTATGCTTTTTAAATATGAATCCATAGAATGCTGGAATGCCATCATATCTCTGCTTATTGTAAGGTTATCTATGGGAGTATTATTTGAAACAATAATTATGGATGGATCGGACGAACTACCATTAAATTGTGCACTCAGTATATCATTTGCCTTACTTGACTGGGAATTTTTTGTAACCAGGGAATTGGTAAGGTTATATGAAGTATCACTGAATATAAGGGTTGCCGGATATGCCATAAGCAGGAACAATATTATCCAGAATACCAGTACTTTTTTCTTATTTTTCTTGACATATCTGCCAACCTTATAAAAGAATGACTCGAACATTGGTGGTGTATTAAATGATAAAATTTAAAGTTTATGAGTAAATGATTCATAAAATGAATAAAATTATTCTGAATAATAATATATGGTAATTGCGTATAGTTTTTGATGAATTATACACATATTAACCTCTATGATTATTTCTATAGCCTTGTTAAGCAGATACCTGAAGGTTATATAACGACCTATGGGGAACTTGCAAAAGCTCTTGGAGATATCAGGGCGGCAAGGGCAGTTGGATATATGCTGTCAATAAATGAAGACCCTGATAGGATACCATGCTACAAGGTTGTACACACAGACAGAAGAATGGGAAAATATGCTTTGGGGGTAGAAGAAAAAGCCAGGCGTTTGAGAAAGGATGGAATTATAATTTCCAATGGAATGGTTGAAAATTTTAATGAACGGTTTTTTTCAGATTTTAAAACAGATTACCCGCTGGCAAAATTACAGGAGGAGCAGGAAAAAATAGCTTCAATGGCCGATTTTGCCGGGGATCGGGATGAAGAAAATTATGCTGCTATAGACGTATCATATGAAGGGCGTACAGGTTACGGTGCACTTGTATACTATAATTCCGGTGAATACATGGTAAAAAATCTGGAAATGAAGGTTAATTTCCCATACATACCCGGTTATCTGGGATACAGAGAAAGCCCGTTTATTGAAAAGCTTTCCGTGAATGTTGATGGATTGCTGTTGATTGATGCAAATGGATTGCTACACCCCAGAAAGTGTGGATTGGCAACATTTGCCGGCGTTGTGCTTGGCAGGGCTACAATTGGGGTAGCAAAATCGCTTCTGATGGGAAAAATTGATGATACGGGATATGTAGTTTACAATAATGAAAAACTAGGGTATGCAATAAATAAGCATACAATAGTAAGTCCGGGCAATATGATAAGCCTCGAATCAAGCATAAAAAAGATAAAGTTATTAGGAAAAAATAAATATCCAGCTATCCTGAAAATGGTCCATAATGAAACTGTGGCTATGAGGAAGCGGAGATTGCCGAGCTAGGACAAAGGCGATGGATTCAGGGTCCATTTCCGCAGGGATTCGTGGGTTCAAATCCCACTCTCCGCATTCTATTCTGATTTAATGCTCCTGTTAAAAATCACCAGAACTTTCTATTGTGTATATATTAAGTTTATAAATGGGTCTGTCCGGATTTGGACCGGAGTCTCCAACTCCCGAAGCTGGAAGGATGCCAGGCTACCCCACAAACCCTGATGTCATAATAGATTAACCGTATAAAAAGTTATTTTCCTGCTTCCCTTCTTATATACCTGGCTATTAAGCGTGCGTCTTCGTCTCCAACCTTATCCAGATTAATTGCAACATTTTCCATATCTTCCTGGTGGTTCTGGGTAAGTTTAAATTTAGCAGTTATTTTATTAACCTTAATGGTAAATGCAGCGATTTGCAAAACCATTTTCGCATAATACTCCTTTTTATCGTATCCTTTATTTGTCCATTCTGGATCATAAGATTTAGAGAGATCAACCAGGAATTTTTTAGTTTCTATATCATCCATAGTTTCCAGTATGCCATCAAAACGTACTGTCATATAATCCCATGTTGGAACTGAATCTTTCTCCTTATACCATTCTGGCGATATATAATGATGTGGCCCAGTAAAAAGAACTGCCACCTTATTGTTTTTTGAATGATACCATTGCATGTTTGCACGGGCCATATGCCCCTTCAATACTATATTATTGCCTGAAGCATCAAGCATCAGCGGGATTTGAGTGTTATATATCTCTCCATTGTATATGCTTAGAACTATGCCAAAGCTATAATTTTTCACAAAATCTACAATTTTTTCCATATCATCAATTTTGAATTCCCGTGGAACATACATGTAATAATATATACCGGTATTATTAAAATATTCCCACATGGAATAATATGTCTCCCTGGATTTAAAACTGGCATACCACATCTTTCAATGGTGGATTAAAAAATAATCATATATAACTTACATATTATGAACTATGGATAGGTCCCCGTTTTACACTATGGACGATTTTGATTTCAATGGCAAGAGAGTGTATCTTAGAATAGATATAAATTCCCCAATTAACCCTATAACCGGAGAAGTAGTGGATGATACAAGATTCATTCATTATTTGAGGACAATTAACGAACTTAAAAACTCAAAGGTTGTTATTATTGCCCACCAGGGAAGGCCGGGCGACAGTGATTTTGTAAGTTTGCGGCAACATGCAGGGCATCTTGGCAGGCTGTTAGGCAGAGATGTTTTATTCGTTGATTCATTGATAGGGTCTGCAGTGGAAACAGCTATAAGGAACATGAAAAATGGAGATATTATCATGCTGGAGAACTCCAGATTCTATAGCGAAGAAATACTTATAAAAGATGATGGGGCTGCCCAGAAAAACACATTTATTGTCAGAAATTTATCAAAATTATTTGATTACTTTATAATCGATGCTTTTCCTGCGATACACAGGGATCAGACAACACTTACCGGATTCAAGGATATAAAGCCCAATATAGCTGGCAGGCTTATGGAAACTGAAATTAAGAGCATAGACAGGTTCATGAATTCTAAATCACATCCGAAACTGGCTATAATGGGTGGAGCCAAAATTAGGGATGCTATAAAGGTAACAGGCCCATTCCTGGAGAAAGGGATAGTGGACAATATAATTTTTGGTGGTGTGGCAGCAAACATATTCCTGTGGGCTTCCGGGATAGACATAGGGAAAAGGAACATGGAATTCATCGAAAAACAGGATAAAAATTATAAGAAATTGCTGGAGGAATGCAAATCGTTGTTATCCAGATTCTCCGATCGCATATACCTCCCTGAAGATTTCATGCTTAATCCCTTACAGACAGAAATAAAAACAGGTGAGAAAGTTCCAGATGACCAGTTGCTGGCAGATATTGGATTTGAGTCCATTAAAACTTTTAGCAGTATTATAGAAAAAGCAAAAAATATATTTCTCAATGGCCCGATGGGAATGTATGAAATAAATGAATACTCACTTGGAACCAGGGAAATATTTAATGCAGTTTCCCAGAGCCCTGCATCAAAAATAGTCGGGGGAGGGCACACAATAAATGCAATTAATGAATTCGGGCTTTCAGATTCCATGGGATATATATCAACCGGGGGTGGCGCCCTGATAAATTATTTATCCGGTGAGCCTATACCTGTAATAGACTCACTTGTTTATAACAGGAAAAAATTTGGAGGTAATTAAATGGCAGGAGAAAATGAACTGGTAGAACAGATTGAATATTTAAAAAACTTACTGGAAACTATAGATTCAAGAATGAATTTATTATTGAAGACACTTGAAGAATCGAATGATACACTTGCTTTGTTAAAGGACACAGATTATGAGAAATCAAAGGATGTAAAAATATCCATCGGATCCGGCCTATTTTCCAAGGCTGCACTGGATACATCAAAAATTATTGTGCCGGTAGGCTCCGGTGTTTTTATAGAGGAGGAAAAAGAAAAAACTATAAAGAGGATGGAAGAAAATATACAGAGCCTGCAGGATACATACAACAACCTGTTAAAGCAGAAACAGTCAGCTCAGAATAATTACGATGCCCTCATGTATTCTGTCCAGAGGGCCCAGGAAGGAAACAGGTAATGTTTGACAAATTAAAAAAGAAATTTTCCGATATATTTTCCGGAAATAGGGAAAATGGGCCAAAAGATTCGTTAACAGCAACCCGGGATTCTGTAGCTCCACAGAAAGAAAAAACAATAAGGCGGGATGAACTTGAAAGCACCATAGAGGAAACTCTCCTTGAGGCAGATGTA
Organism: Thermoplasmata archaeon; assembly: GCA_021846695.1. Next base: position 4,738 of record JAJZWN010000021.1, on the reverse strand, counting down.
AGCTATGATGCCACAGAGGAAATTATTGAAAAATTAAAGGCGAATCTCGGCAAATTAAAGAGAAAAATTGATTATCCTGCAGTTGAAGAAGAATTAAAGAGTGTGGTTCGTGATGTTATCCAGCACAATAATAAGGATGCTGTTAACCTTCTCACCGTCGAGAAAAAACCATTTGTAATACTGTTTCTTGGCATAAACGGAACCGGAAAAACAACAACCATAGGGAAACTGGCGTACTATCTTAAGAGCAATAATAAAAGTGTAGTATTATCTGCGTCCGATACTTTCAGGGCTGGAGCTATTGACCAGCTAAACATTCTTGCTGGCAATGTTGGGGTGGAAATCATTAAACATGATTTCAGGAGCGATCCTGCGTCCGTTGCATTTGACGCCATAGAACATGCTAAAGCAAGAAAAATGGACTATGTTTTAATAGATTCAGCAGGAAGGATGCAGACAAACAAAAATCTCCTGGATGAAATGAAAAAAATTAAGCGTGTTGCAAAACCGGACATGACAATCCTCGTACTGGATGCCATGATAGGCCAGGATGTAATAAACCAGGCCCTGACATTTTCAAGTGAAATAAACTATGACAGTGTGATAGTAACAAAGCTTGACACGGATGCAAAAGGCGGATCAATAATAAGTATTTCAGCTGGAATCAAGAAACCTATTCTCTTTGTAGGGATAGGGCAGGAAATGGATGATATTATCCCATTTGATGTGGAATGGTATCTGAAAAAGATATTTTCATCTTAAGCTGTTCATAACAGCTGATATGGATTTATGGTCCATATCTGTCTTTATCAGTGGTATATTTTCAATTTCAGAAAGTTTTATTGCAAGTTCATCCACATTGTCGGGCTTTACATAAACCACAGCTGCAGGCTTCAATGGATGTGCCCTTATTGCTATCATCGGGCTCCTTCCAATTGAAACGTCTGTAATGAATATTATCCTCTGGCTGGACCATCCATAAAGCTTTGTATATTCTGCGTAGGAAAATTTCAGTACTGCCTTAATTCCATCTATCATGGTATAACCACGTATGTTGCGTTTCAAATTTGCAGTTGAACAGGGTGTCCCGTGGATTTTTGTTAAAATATACCGCAATTCTATGTCATGGTCATAATCCTTTATGTCGAGCAGGGCATCCGAAGGTATCCCACTGTTATACCTGCGAACAAGATGCCCTCCCCGGGACTCGTCTATTTTTACCAGCGCATCAACAATTTTTTTTATAGAATTTGCACCGGGAGATTTTCTTCTTCCCGATTCATAATCGCTTATTACTGATGGTGAAACATCCATAAACTTTGACAATTCCATCTGTGATATGCCAAATTCTTCCCGCCATTTTTTAATTGTTACACCGGGTATATCGGATATTGTTATTTCCCCTGCTATCTTTTCGCTTATATCCATGCGACATCATGGCAATATTAAATAAAAATATATCTATTCGATTATAATAGAAGTAGACTTCACAAATTTATGATGATTTCCTTTGCCTTGATATAAAATACCCCAGAAATATTCCCCATACAGCACCGTAAAATATGTGCATTGAATAATAAAAAGCTGTGGATGGAAGATAATATTTTTCGTATACATAAAGATGCAGCAATAATATGTTTACCGGAAGGCTGAATACCAGCAGAACCAGGAATCCTGCAAGAATTCCTATAAAAAGCCCTGATTTAACTGTTTTTATTCTCAAAGCAATAACATAATAGGAAATTAACGCTGCCACTATGCCTACAACTGTACCTACCATGAAATGCAGCAGCATTCCATATAAAGTTCCATAAAATCCGGATATGTGTAGAAGCCGGGCTCCTATTGCTGTGAACTGGTATCCCGGAGGAAGCGATGCAGCTATATCAAATAGGTAGAACATGATAGCTTCGAATATTGCGGAAATAAAGCCTGCAACCGGGCCATAATAAAGATATTTACCGGATTCCATGTATATATAATTGCCAATAAATACATAAATCATTGTGGTTCTCTTTTATTCGCGAAAAATTTGGAAAATCAAACATCAAATTTATATAATAACCTGATAATATACGGCTATGAATTGCGAAACAATAGACTGGCTCAACAAACACAGCGGAAAATACGAACTCAGCCATAGTGGCATGTCAGGGGTTTTTGACTTAAAGGAATATTTTAATAAATCTACGCCCGGGCATGAATCTGACCTTAAAGAGCAGATAGGCGATCTTCATGGCGTGGATGCAAAGAATGTTGTTTTAACACATGGCGCCACAGAAGCTTTTTCAATGGTGCTTTATCACCTGCATGCAAAATATAACACATTCATTGTAAATAAGCCTGAATATGAGATGATATACAAAACTCCTGAAATATTTGGTTATAAAGAAGGAAATGAATTGTTTGTTGCAAGCAATCCAAATAACCCCACAGGTACTTTGATTAAATTTCCTGATAAGTATTCTTCATGCTTAATAGATGAAACATTTATGGAATTTGTTGAAAAACTTGATAAATACAGGTATACCAATGGATACATAGTCAACACATTTACAAAGGTATATGGTGGTGGAGACCTGAGGCTTGGATATATTATAGCACCTGATAAGGATGAAGCTGCGAAACTTGAAGGCTTCAAAGGGCTCATTACTGAAGATGTGTCCTGGATAAACGTTTCTGCTGGATATGAGATTCTGAAAAAACACGATGAGCTGCTTGCAAATGTGAAGGAAATTATAAACAGCAACCATAAAGTCCTGATCCATGAAAAGGGAAAACTGAAATTTTATGGTGGCAAAGACCCGCTTGCAATGCCCGTATCCTTTGTTGATTATTCAGGATATACTGCAGAGGGATCGGAAAGTGTAAGTGAAAAGCTTGCAAAGGAAGGGATTATAGCACTTCCTGCAAAGTATTTTGGAATTACAGGACCATACTTAAGAGTCTGTATTACCGGAAAAGATTTCCCTGAGGCATATAGAGCCCTTTTGAATGCACTGGAAGGTATGGAATAATAAAAATTATTCCCTGCTGAAAAGAGCGTAAAATTCAGCTTCCGGGCTCATTTTATCCAGAATTTCATATGCGTGTTCTGCATCAATTTTCTTTCTGCTTACTGCTTCATCGGTCCTGTATATTTTAATGAAATATCTGTGGTCTCCATCGCCTCTTGGAGGGCATGGGCCACCGTATCCTAGCTCCCCAAAATCATTCAATCCCTGGTAATATCCCTCTTCTGTAATTTCTTTATTCCCGATATTTTCTTCAAGGGTTACGATTCCAGCCGGAATATTGTATATGAGCCAGTGCGTAAATAAACCGGAAGGCGCATCCGGGTCATTCATAACTATAAAATAGTATCCGGTTTCATTGCGGTCATGTATCTCAATCTTCGGGGAGTGGTTTTTCCCGCTGCAGGTAAATTTGTCAGGAATCCTGCGCCCTTCAGACATCCCTATAACTCTCAATTCCATATACAACAATACATAAAATACTTATAAATTTAACTGAATTACATGGAAGCCATGGCAATTTTCCGCTCCATATGTTTTCTCAATTGCATGGAATTCAATACTACAGTTGTCGAACTTAATCCCATAGCCAGAGCAGCAAATATGGGCAATACATAATATATTCCTAAACCGAGAAGCGGAGTCAAAATTCCTGCAGCTACAGGTATAAGTGCAGAGTTGTACCCTATTGCCCATCCCACATTTTGTTTAATCTTTTTTATTGTGTATTTTCCTATTATAAGTGTACTGAGTATATTTTTCAAATCGTTGTTGAGTAAAATTATATCCCCGGTTGCAGTTGCAATATCTGATCCTGAAGCCATGGCGACCCCTACATCTGCTGTTTGCATAGCAACTGTATCATTTATTCCATCACCAACAAACATCACATATTTCCCTGTTTTCTGCTCTTCTTTAACTATTTCGGCCTTTCCTTCGGGCTTTATTGAATAATAATATTTGTCTACATGTAGATATTCGGCTACGTCTTTTGTATTTTCCAGGGAATCCCCTGTTACTATCAATACCCGAATATGATTTTTCTGGAGATTTTTAATATCGTTCTCTATTCCACTGCGAAGTTTGTGTTTCAGATTGATTGAAGCCAGTTCTATTCCATCCATAGTAAGGGATGTATGATCTCCCGCACGGCTTGCCTCTACATTCTTGCCGTCATATTTGCCATAAACGCCTGAACCGGGAATCTCCCTGAATTCAGAAATATCAAGTTTTTCAGGGTTCATATCCTTTAAGTAGTTAACAATTGCATGTGCTACGGGATGGTTGGAACCTGATTCAATAGAATACAGGAGAGAAACAGCCAGATGCTTATCGCCGGTAGTTGTAAACGCTGTAATCTCCGGTTCGTTATCTGTAATAGTACCTGTTTTGTCAAATATAACAGTATCTATTTTTGATAACCTATCCATTGAGCTTGAATTTTTAATTAATATGCCATTTCTTGATGATTCATTGGAAGAAATTAAGAGTGTAATAGGTGCTGCGAGCCCTATGGCGCATGGGCAGGCGATTACCACAACTGATACGAATACCAGTATTGCAATTATAGAGTATAAGGGGTTTGATACGGACCTCAGGTAAAAGTACCAGAATAGTGCGGAAGAAAAAGCTGCAGCCAGGACAATTGGCACGAAATATGATGAAAATATATCAGATATTTTCTGTATCTTTGCCCTGCCCATTGATGCCATCTGTATCATTGA